>NZ_LZMJ01000062.1:0-119429 GCF_001665495.1 Rhodococcus sp. 852002-51564_SCH6189132-a | reverse complement strand
GCCGACACCCGCAAGCAGGACCACCTCGATCAGATCGCCGATCTGGGCATCGAGGCGTTCGAACTCCGCGTCGTGAAGGAGAATGCGATGTCCGGCCTCGACGTCGACCGTCTGCCCAGCTACACCCAGGGTGCCTGGGACGTCCCGCTGCTCGGCGACACCATCGGCGACAACCTCGACCGCACCGCCGCCCGCTTCGGCGACCGTGAGGCGCTCGTCGATTCTGCCGCCGGAAAGCGCTGGAGTTACACCGAATTCGTCGCGGACATCGACGTGCTCGCGCTCGGTATGCTGCGGGCGGGCATCACCAAGGGTGACCGCGTCGGAATCTGGGCACCCAACTGCTGGCAGTGGGTGCTCGTGCAGTACGCGACCGCGAAGATCGGGGCGATCCTCGTCAACATCAACCCCGCCTACCGCTCGCACGAGCTGCAGTACGTCCTCGAGCAGGCCGGTGTGCGGATGCTGGTGTCCGCCCCGACGTTCAAGACCTCCGACTACGCGCAGATGATCGAGACCGTCCGGCCCAACTGCCCCGATCTCGAGGACGTCGTCCTGCTCGACTCGCCGCGGTGGGACGAACTCGTCGACTCCGGCCGCGCCGCGCTCACCGAGGACCGGGCACCGCTCGACGCGGCCCAGGCCTCGTTGTCGCCCGACGATCCGATCAATATCCAGTACACCTCGGGCACCACCGGTTTCCCCAAGGGCGCCACCCTCAGTCACCACAACGTGCTCAACAACGGTTTCTTCGTCGGCGAGCTGTGCCACTACACCGAACGCGACCGGGTCTGCATCCCCGTCCCGCTGTACCACTGCTTCGGGATGACGATGGGCAACCTCGCGTGCACGAGTCACGGCGCGACCATCGTGTTGCCGGCGCCGGGATTCGACCCCGCTGCGACGCTCGGTGCGGTCGCCGAGGAGAAGTGCACGTCGCTGTACGGCGTGCCGACGATGTTCATCGCCGAACTGGCCGACCCCGGATTCGACAACTACGACCTGTCGAGTCTGCGGACCGGAATCATGGCGGGATCACCGTGTCCGGTGGAGGTGATGAAGCAGGTGATCGACCGGATGGGCATGAGCGAGGTCTCCATCTGCTACGGCATGACCGAGACCTCCCCGGTCTCGACGCAGACCCGCAGCGACGACAGCATCGAGCGGCGCGTGAGCACCGTCGGTCGTGTCGGCCCGCATCTCGAGGTGAAGGTCGTCGACCCCGTCACCGGACTGACGGTGCCGCGCGGCGAACCCGGCGAACTATGCACCCGCGGTTACTCGGTGATGCTCGGCTACTGGGATCAGCCCGACAAGACCGCCGAGGCGATCGACGCGGCCCGATGGATGCACACCGGCGACATCGGCGTCATGGACGAGGACGGGTACGTCTCGGTGACCGGCCGGATCAAGGACATGGTCATCCGGGGTGGGGAGAACATCTACCCCCGCGAGATCGAGGAATTCCTCTACACCCACCCGGACATCCTCGACGCCCAGGTCGTCGGCGTGCCCGACACGAAGTACGGCGAGGAACTCATGGCGTGGATCCGGATGCGCGAGGGCGCCGAACCGCTCGACGCCGATTCGCTCCGGACGTTCTGCACCGGCAAGCTCGCCCACTACAAGATCCCGCGCTATGTGCACGTGGTCGAGGAGTTCCCGATGACGGTGACCGGGAAGGTCCGCAAGGTGGAGATGCGCGAGCAGGCGATCGCCTTGCTCGAGGCGACACGAGCGGACGGGGGCCGGTGAGACCACGGCCCTGCCGGAGAAGGATGTTCACTCGAAAGGCACGTCGAATCCGCCTCGTGTGAGAGGTTCATGATCGACACTGATGGGGTACATGGTCGTCGAGGTTGCGCCGCCCCGGGTGCGGCGCCGAACAGAGAGGCTCACCATGGGACAGATCATCGGCACGATCATCTTCGGCGCAGTCATCGGTATCCTCGCCAGGTTGGTGATCCCCGGTAAGCAGGCGATGGGGATGCTCATCACCATCGTCATCGGCATCATCGGTGCGCTGATCGGTTACTGGATCTGGGGTCTGATCTCGTCCGAGGGGAACGAGAACACCTCCGGCATCGACTGGATCCGCTGGATCATCTCCATCGCCGTCGCTGTGGTGCTCACCCTCATCTACACGTCTGCGACGCGCGAGCGGCGGTAGCCGAGAGTCCTCGCGCGAGGCTCCGTTTCGGACGTCTCGGACGTCGTGCACGGGCAGTCCGTCCGTGCACGACGGTTCCCGGCCGGTCCGGGCGGGCCTTCGTCCGTGTTCAGGTACGGTCCCGGACCGGGAGGTGAACTGTGGTGGAACCGCAATGGACTCCGACGGACGTCGACATCGAGCAGGCGAACGTCACCGGATTCACCCGGTTCGTCGAGGAGAGACACGGACTCGACCTGCCCGGCTACCGGGCGTTGTGGCAGTGGTCCGTCGACGAGCCCGGCGCATTCTGGCAGGCAGTGTGGGACGCCTTCGACGTCGTCTCCCACACCGACCCCGGCCCGGCTCTGGCCGACGCCTCCATGCCCGGTGCCGTGTGGTTCCCGGGCGCGCGACTGAATTTCGCCGAGTACGTCTTCCGGGAGCGTCCCCCGGACGAGGCCGCCATCGTCCACCTCGACGAGGAGGGACGCCGGCGCGAGGTCTGCTGGTCCGAACTCGAACGTCGGACGGCCGCGCTCGCCGCGACGCTCCGCGCGCACGGGGTGGGGGAGGGTGATCGTGTCGTCGGCTACCTGCCCAACATCCCCGAAGCGATCGTCGCCCTGCTCGCCACGGCGAGCATCGGGGCCGTCTGGGCCGGATGTGGACAGGACTACGCCGCACCTGCGGCGATCGACCGTCTGGGCAGACTCGAACCACGAGCACTCGTCACGGCAACCGGATACCGCTACGCAGGACGGCGGCACGACCGCGTCGACGAGGTGGACGTACTCCGCGCCGCGATGCCCGGCCTCGCCCTGACGGTCGTCGTGTCGGAGGAGGAGACATCGTTCGACACGTCCGGGTTCGACACGTCCGGGCAGACCGGGACCGTTCTGGACTGGCGGGACGCTGTCTCCGGCGACGCCGCTCTCGAACCCCTACCCGTTCCCTTCGACCATCCGTTGTGGGTGGTCTTCTCCTCCGGCACCACCGGCCCACCGAAAGGCTTGGTGCACGGCCACGGTGGTGTGCTGCTCGAACACCTCAAGGCGTTGTCGCTGCACCTCGACCTCCGTCCCGGCGACCGCTTCCTCTGGTACACCAGCCCGAGCTGGATGATGTGGAACTTCCTGCTCTCGGGGCTGCTCGTGGGATGCACCGTCGTCACCTACGACGGCGCCCCGTCCCATCCCGAGGTCGATCGCCTGTGGCGGATCGCGGCCGACGAGAACGTCACGGTGCTCGGGACGAGCCCCGGCTATGTGCTGGCCTGCATCAAGGCCGGTGTCGTCCCGCAGGACGACCACGATCTGTCGGCCCTCCGCGGCGTCGGGGTCACCGGGTCGACGCTGCCCGCCTCGTCGTCGGCGTGGCTGTCGGACAACGCCGGTGAGCACGTGCAGGTGATGTCGATCTCCGGCGGGACCGACGTCGTGACGGCCTTCGTCGGCGCCGTCCCCACGGTGCCCGTGTGGCCGGGGGAGATCTCGGTGCCCTGCCTCGGTGTGGCCGTCGACGCCTTCGACGAAGGGGGCCGGCCGGTGCGCGGAGAGGTCGGAGAACTCGTGGTGACCGTCCCCATGCCGTCCATGCCCGTGCGGTTCTGGAACGACCCGGACGGCAGTCGCTACCGCGACGCCTACTTCTCCGTCTATCCGGGTGTGTGGCGCCACGGCGACTGGATCACGATCACCGAGCGCGGAACCTTCGAGATGCACGGCAGGTCCGACTCCACCCTCAATCGCCACGGTGTGCGGATGGGCAGTGCCGATATCTACCAGGCCGTGGAGAACCTGCCCGAGGTCGTCGAGTCGCTCGTCCTCGGCATCGAACAACCCGACGGCACGTACCGCATGCCGCTGTTCGTCGTCCTCGCCGAGGGCGTCACGCTCACCGACGACCTGAAGGAACGGATCCGTGCGGCCGTGCGCGAGCATGCCTCGCCCCGGCACGTGCCCGACGAGATCGTCGCCGCGCCCGGGGTGCCGCACACTCGCACCGGTAAGAAGCTCGAGGTTCCCCTCAAACGGATCCTGCAGGGAGCCGATCCCGGCCGCGTCGTCGACCGCACCGCGATCGACGAACCCGACCTGCTCGACTGGTACCGCGACCAGGCGTGATCCGGGGCACACCATGAGCGTCACCTAACTGGACAGTCCCCGTCCCGAATGGTCGGATTGCGCCCATGGACATCGCCATCAAGATCTTCCTCATCCTGCACTTCATCGGCCTCGCGGGCATCATCGGTTCGTGGCTCGCGGTCATCAAGGAACCGCGCGTCGTCGCCGGCATGCTGCACGGCGCCATCCTGCAGGTCGTGACGGGTCTGGCCCTGGTCGGTCTGCGGGAGGCGCAGGACGTCGTCGAGGTGAACCACATGAAGATCGGCATCAAGCTGCTGGTCGCCCTCGCCGTGCTCGTCGTGGCGTTCATCGGCCTGAGGAAGGAGAAGCAGAATCCCGGCTCGACCGCGACGCTCGCCCACGTCGCCGGTGGTCTGGGCATTCTCAACGTGATCATCGCCGTGGCGTGGACGTGATCGTCCGCACTCGGGTGACAGCTGGTCGGCGCCGGGTGGGCACCCTGTAGATTGGGACCGATGCGTATGTCATGGGCTCCGGTGATGACCGGCGGGTAACCTGCTTCGGGCGCCTCGGCCGAAAGGCCGGGGATTCGTTTCTGCGTCCGGTCCTGCGGAGAGTCCTACCGCCCGGCCGCGCCGTAACGATTCCCACCTGGTCAGCAGATAAACCGAGAAGGTTGTGCGCTGCGCAAGCTGCCGCCGATGGGGGTTGCGCGACGGTGAGAGAGAGGTTGGGGATTGGACTCGCTGGGTAGCGGCGGATCGGAAGCGGCGAACGCGCAGGGCATCGTGCCGCCCGGGGCCTTTCCGCTCTCGCCGGCACAGCTGGGCATGTGGTTCGCTCAGCACGTCGATCCGACGGTGCCCGCCAACATCGCTCAGTACGTCGAACTCGAGGGCGACCTCGACCGCGACCTGCTGCGTGCCGCGAGTGTCCGCGCCGCCCACGAGATGGGATCGGGTTTCCTCCGGTTCATCGAGGTCGACGCCCAGCCCTACCAGCTCGTCGACCCCACTCTCGAAGAGTCCGTCGGGTACGAGGATCTTCGGGGCGAGCCCGATCCTCGCCAGGCCGCGCTCGATTGGATGCGCGACGACCGCAGCCGTCCCGTCGACGTCCTCCGCGACCGGCTGATCTCCGCGACGGTCCTGCGCATCGGTGACCGTCGTTACTTCTGGTACAACCGCGTCCACCATCTCGCGCTCGACGGTTTCGCCGCCGCGACCTTCATGACCCGCATCGCCGAGCTCTACACGGCGTCGGTCGACGGCGTCGAACCGTCCCCGAGCCTCGCGTCCGATCTGCGAAAGGTCCACGACGTCGAGATGGAGTACCGCGGATCGAAGCGGTTCGCCGACGACCGCGAGTACTGGGTGCAGCAGATCGAGGGCATCGAGGAACCCACGAGCCTCGCCGGCCGCACCGCGGCGCCCGCGCCGGTCAGCCGCATCGACAGCGCGGCGTTGTCGGACGAGACCGAACGTCGCGTCGAGCAGCTGTCGGAGCGGGAGAACACGAGTCTGGCGACCGCCGTCATCGCGGCGTTCGCGGCCTACGTCGCCCAGATGACCGGGCAGACCGACGTCGTCCTGAGCCTGCCCGTCGCGGCTCGCACGACCGCCCTGTTGCGCCGCTCCGGCAGCATGGTCTCGAACGTCGTCCCGCTCCGGCTGAGCGTGACCGACGAGACCACTGTGCACGACCTGATCGCGGCGTCCGGTGCTGCCGTCTCGGGCGCGCTGCGTCACCAGCGCTACCGGCACGAGGACATCGTCCGCGACCGCGCCGCGACCTCGGCGGGTGGAGCGCAGTCCACCTTCTTCGGACCGTGGGTCAACATCATGCTGTTCGACAACGAGGTCCGACTCGGCGACATGGTGGGACGGATCAACATCCTGTCCACCGGTCTGATCGAGGATCTCGGCGTCAACGTCTACACCAGCGGCGACAACACCCACATCGACTTCGAGTCGAACCCGAATCTCTACGGACCCGACCGGGCCGCCTCCGACCACGCGCGGTTCGTCGAGTTCTTCGACCGCTTCGTCGGTTCGGCCTCCGACCGGCCCGTCTGGGACATCCCGCTCGCCGGCGGCACCGAACTCGACCGGGTCGTCCGCGACTGGAACCGCACCGACCATCCCGTGCAGCGCCGCGACCTGCTCGCGGAGTTCCACGACCGGGTCGCGACCTCTCCCGAGGCGACCGCGCTGGTCTTCGAAGGCGAATCGCTGACCTACGCCGAATTCGCCGCGCGGGTGAACAGCCTTGCCCGGGCACTGGTCGATCTCGGTGTCGGCCCCGAGTCCCTCGTCGGACTGGCCATCCGACGCTCGCTCGAGCTCGTCGTCGGCATGTACGCGATCGTCGAGGCGGGTGGTGCCTGGGTGCCGATCGACCCCGACCACCCCGCCGATCGCACCGCCTACATCCTCGAGACCGCCCACCCCGCGGCGGTGCTCACCACGGCACGCGACGACGTGACGCTGCCCGAGGGCATCCCCACGATAGACGTCGACACCTTCGACCACGCGCGGTTCGGCACGACACCGCTCACCGACGCCGAACGACGCGGACCGATCCTGCCGGACACGACCGCCTACGTCATCTTCACCTCCGGTTCGACGGGCCGGCCGAAGGGCGTGGCCGTGAGCCACGTGGCGATCGACAACCAGATCCAGTGGATGAACGACCAGTACGGTCTGACCTCCACCGACGTGTACCTGCAGAAGACCGCGACGACCTTCGATGTGTCGCTGTGGGGCTTCTTCATGCCCCTGCGCGTCGGCGCGACCCTCGTGATCGCGACGCCCGACGGGCACCGCGACCCGGTCTACGTCGCGAACAAGATCGCCGAGCACGGCATCACGATCACCGACTTCGTGCCGTCGATGCTCACCGTCTTCGTCGCGAATGCGCCTGCCGGGACGTGTGATTCGCTGCGGCACGTCTTCGTCATCGGTGAGGCCCTGCCGTCCGAGACCGCCGCGGACTTCGCGCGCATGTGCCCGGCCGGGCTCCACAACCTGTACGGACCCACCGAAGCCGCGGTCTCCATCACCTACCACCGGGCCGCTCCCGGCGACGTGCACAGCGTCCCGATCGGCGTCCCGCAGTGGAACAGCCGCGCATACGTCCTCGACCGGCGGCTGCGGCCGGTGCCGGTGGGCCGACCCGGCGAGCTCTACCTCGCCGGCGTCCAGCTCGCGCGCGGATATCTCGACCGTCCCGACCTGACCTCCGACCGTTTCCTCGCCGACCCCTTCGGGGCGCCCGGCGAGCGGATGTACCGCACCGGCGACCTGGTGCGGTGGGAGACCGCCGCCGACGGCACGGGTCTGCTCGAATACATCGGCCGCACCGACTTCCAGGTCAAGTTCCGCGGCCAGCGCATCGAACTCGGCGAGATCGAAGCGGTGCTCCTCGCGCACTCCGCCGTCTCGCAGGCCGTCGTGCTCGTGGTGGAGACCCCCACCGGGGACCAGCTCGTGGGGTACGTCGTCGCGGCTCCCGGCCGCACCATCGACCCTTCCGATCTCGCCGATCATGCCGGCCGGTCGCTGCCGTCGTACATGGTTCCGGCGTCGCTCATGGTGCTCGACGCGCTGCCGCTCAACACGAGCGGCAAGCTCGACCGGAAGGCGCTGCCGGAGCCGGTCTTCAGCAGCACCCGCGTCTTCCGTGAGCCGCGCACCCCCGCCGAGCGTGCCGTCGCCGAAGCGTTCGGCGAGGTCCTCGGTGTCGAACGTGTCGGTCTCGACGACGACTTCTTCGAACTCGGCGGCAACTCCCTCGTCGCCACCCAGGTGGTCTCCCGCATCGGAGCCGCGCTCGACACCCAGGTGCCCGTGCGTGTGCTGTTCGAGGCGTCCACGGTCGTGGGTCTCGCGACCCGGCTCGCCAAGCAGATCGGTACCGGCGCGCGGTCCCCGCTCGTCGCCCGACCGCGACCCGACGTGCTGCCGTTGTCGACTGCGCAGCAACGGATCTGGTTCCTCAACCGCTTCGACGTCAGCACCGCCGCCTACAACCTTCCGTTCACGGTGCGGCTCACCGGCGCCGTCGATCCCGCAGCGGTGTCCGACGCCTTCGCCGACGTGGTGGCGCGGCACGAGAGCCTGCGGACCGTCTACCCCGAGGTGGACGGCGAGCCGCAGCAGACGATCCTTCCGGTCGAGCAGGTCGTCGTCCCGCTCGAGCCGATCGACGTCGACGAGCAGGACCTGCACGCGGCCGTCGTCGACCTCGCGAGCCGCGGTTTCGACGTCGTCCGCGACGTCCCCTTCCGGGTCGCGCTGTACCGGCTCGCCCCCGACGACTACGTCCTGGCCATGGTGCTGCACCACATCGCCGCCGACGGCTCCTCGTTCGGCCCCTTCGCCCGCGACGTGGTCACGGCCTACAGCGCCCGCGCCGAGGGAAACAAGCCGAGCTGGACGCCGCTTCCCGTCCAGTACGCCGACTACGCCGTTTGGCAGCGAGAGGCCCTCGGCGACGAGGCCGACCCGAATTCCGTTGCGGCGCAGCAGCTCGACTACTGGGTGAACGAGCTCGACGGTCTGCCCGACCAGCTCGACCTGCCCACCGACCGGACCCGGCCCGCCGTCTCCTCCTACAACGGCGACAAGCACCGCTTCGCGATCGACGCCGAGACCCACCGCGGTCTCGTCGACCTCGCCCGCAGGCAGCACGCGTCGCTGTTCATGATCGTCCACGCTGCCTACGCGGCGCTGCTGTCCCGCCTCAGCGGTTCCGACGACATCGCCATCGGTACCGCCGTGGCAGGTCGTGGGGAGAAGGATCTCGACGACCTGATCGGCATGTTCGTCAACACCCTCGTCCTGCGCACCAGGGTCGATCCCGGCGTTTCGTTCGAGGACTACCTCGCCGGCGTCCGGGAGACCGACCTGACGGCGTTCTCGAACGCAGACGTCCCCTTCGAGCGTCTCGTCGAGGTGCTCAACCCGCCGCGCTCGACCGCGCGGCACCCGCTGTTCCAGGCCGCGCTGTCCCTCGAACCGGGCACCGCGCGCGACGTCTCGTTCGCGGGAGTCCACGCCGTCGGCGCCGAACTGGACGTGCCGATCTCGAAGTTCGACATCCAGCTGTGGGTGACCGAGAAGACCGGTGACGACGGCGAACCCGCCGGCCTCGACGCCCTGTTCGAGTACGCCACCGACCTGTTCGACGCCGCGACGGTCGCCGTCTTCGCCGAACGCTTCGCGCGGATTCTCGCCGGGATCGTCGCCGATGCGTCGACCTGCGTGGGCGACCTGGCGATCCTCTCGCCCGGGGAGGCCGAACGCCTGCTCACGGCGACGGGGCCCGAGCCTGCCGAGGCCCGCACCCTGGTGGAACTGCTGACCACCGGCGCCGTCGACCATCCCGACCGCGTCGCCCTCCGCGACCGCGACACCGTCCTGACCTACCGCGAACTCGACACGTGGTCGAACCGCATCGCCCGGCGGCTCGTCGAGCGCGGTGCCCGGCCCGACGGCATCGTCGCGCTGGCCTTCCCACGGTCGTGGGAGATGGTGCTCGCCGTGTGGTCGGTCGCCAAGACCGGCGCCGCCTACACGCCCGTCGACCCGGAGTACCCGGCCGAACGCGTCACCCACATGCTCGACGACTCGTCGGCCGTCTTCGGTCTGACGACGGGGGAGTACGCCACCGGTCTGTCCTCGGCCACCGAGTGGATCCGACTCGACGACCCCGAATTCGTCGACGCGTGCGCGTCCTACCCGGACGGCCCGCTCACCGACGCCGACCGCGCTGCGCCGCTGCGCCTCGACCACACCGCTTACGTCATCTACACCTCCGGTTCGACGGGCAAGCCCAAGGGCGTCGCCGTCACCCACCGCGGCCTCGCCGGTCTCGTCCGCGAGACCGTCGAACTGTACGGCGTGACAGAGGAATCGAAGCTCCTGCACATCTGCTCGCCGAGCTTCGACCCGACGGTCCTCGACTGGACGCTGGCCGGGTCCACCGGCGCCGAACTCGTCGTGACACCGCCGTCCGTCTACGGCGGCGCCGAACTGCGCGCGCTCATCGAACGCACTGGCGTCACCCACACCGTCATCACCCCGGCGGTGCTCGGTTCCGTCGACCCGAGCGGACTCGACGCCCTGCGCGTCGTGAACGTCGGTGGCGACGTGTCCACGGCCGACCTCGTCTCCCGCTGGGCGCCCGGCCGCAACTTCTACAACGCCTACGGGCCGACCGAGACCACGATCGTCTCGACGCGCGCTCTGCTCGAACCGTCCGGGCCGATCACCATCGGACGGCCCGTGGCGGGCGTGCACGCCCTGGTCCTCGACAGCCGGCTCCGCCCGGTCCCCGCCGGTGTCGCGGGTGAGCTCTATCTCGCGGGCGACGTGCTCGCCCGCGGTTACCATCGGCGTCCGGCGCTCACCGCCGACCGGTTCGTGGCGAACCCGTTCGGCGCGAACGGAACCCGGATGTACCGCACCGGCGACATCGTGCGCTGGGACGAGCAGGGCCGCATCGAGTTCGCCGGACGCGCCGACTTCCAGGTCAAGGTCCGCGGCTACCGCATCGAACTCGGGGAGATCGACGCCGCACTGCTGACCCACCCCTCGGTCGCCTTCGCGACCACCGTCGGACACGAGATGCCGTCGGGCCAGACCGCGCTCGTCGCGTACGTGCACGGGGACGAGCAGATCGATCCTGCCGAACTCGCCGATCACGTCGGCCGCTCGCTGCCGTCGTACATGGTGCCGTCGCAGATCGTCGTGCTCGACGAGGTGCCGCTCAACCCGGTCGGCAAGCTCGACCGCCGTGCCCTGCCCGAGCCCGATCTCGGCATCAGCTACCGCGAGTTCCGTGCCCCGACCACTCCCATCGAGGAGACGGTCGCGAACGTCTTCGCCGAGGTGCTCGGCGTCCAGGGCGTGGGTCTCGACGACGACTTCTTCGAACTCGGCGGCAACTCGCTGCTCGCCACGCAGGTCGTCTCCCGGCTCGGTGTCGCCCTCGACGCGCAGGTGCCGGTTCGGGCGTTGTTCGAATCCAGTTCGGTGGCGGCCCTGGCGGTGCGCGTCGAGCAGGAGGCAGGTCGCGGAGCGCGCATCGCCCTGACGAAGATGCCGCGGCCCGAACGTGTTCCGCTGTCGCTCGCGCAGCAGCGCATGTGGTTCCTCAACCGCTTCGATCCGCGGTCGTCCACCTACAACCTCCCGATGGCGCTGCGCCTGACCGGCGAATTGGACGTCGCCGCACTGCAGGTGTCGATCATGGACGTCATCGATCGGCACGAGTCGTTGCGCACCGTCTTCCCCGATTCGCCGAACGGACCGCACCAGGTCGTCCGTGCCGCGGCGGAGGTCGTGCCGGATCTGACCCCGACCCGGATCACCCCCGACGAGCTGTCCGCGTCCGTGCGGCGCCTGGTCTTCACCGGACTGGACGTGACGTCGGACGTGCCGATCCGCGCCGAACTGTTCGAACTCGGCGACCAGGAACACGTGCTCGCGCTCGTCGTGCACCACATCTCGGCCGACGGCTGGTCCACCGGTCCGATGGCGCGCGACATCATGGTCGCCTACACTGCCCGCACCGAATGGGAGGAGCCCTCGTGGGCACCCCTGCCGGTGCAGTACGCCGACTACACGCTGTGGCAGCGGCAGGTACTCGGATCCGAGGACGATCCGCAGTCGCTGATCTCCCGGCAGCTCGACTACTGGCGCCGCACCCTCGCCGGTGCGCCCGACCAGCTCGATCTGCCCGCCGACCGTCCGCGGCCGGCCGTGCAGTCGTACTCCGGTGCGACCGTGGACTTCCCGATCGATCCGGAACTGCACCGCGAGCTCGTGGCGCTGGCACGTACCCGCAATGCATCGCTGTTCATGGTGGTGCACGCGGCCCTGAGCGTGTTGCTCGCGAGGATGTCCGGTCAGGACGACATCGCGATCGGCACCCCGGTCGCGGGTCGCGGCGAGCAGGCGCTCGACGACCTGATCGGCATGTTCGTCAACACCCTCGTGCTGCGCACGGATGTCGATTCGGGCAGGCCGTTCACCGCGCATCTCGCACGGGCACGCGATGCGGCGCTCGGCGCCTTCGGCCACGCCGACGTGCCGTTCGAGCGGCTCGTCGAGGTGCTCAACCCGACCCGCTCCACCGCCCGGCACCCGCTGTTCCAGGTGATGCTCTCGTTCGAGAACCTGCGCGCGGCGCACGTCGAACTGCGTGGCCTGACCCTCGACGTGCTCGACATCGACACGGCGGTCGCCAGGTTCGACCTGCAGCTCACCCTCACCGAGGACTTCGCGGAGGACGGCACGCCGAACGGTCTCGGAGCGGCGTTCACCTATGCGACCGACCTGTTCGATCACGCGACGGTGCGCGGATTCGCCGATCGCTTCGTCCGGATCCTCGAGGCCGTGGTGCGCGAGCCGGAGGTCGTCGTCGGCGACATCGACCTGCTCGGCGCCGACGAGCGTCTCGCGGTCCTCGAATCGTGGAACGACACCGCGCACGAGCTGGAACCGGCCACTCTCGTCGACCTGTTCGACGCCCGGGTCGCGACGGATCCCGACGCCGTGGCCGTGGCCTTCGAGGGCGAGCAACTGACCTATGCGGACTTCGACGCGCGAGTGAACCGCCTTGCCCGCCATCTGATCTCGCAGGGTGTCGGACCGGAGTCGACCGTCGGACTCGCGGTGCGGCGATCCCTCGACCTCCTCGTCGGCATGTACGCGATCGTCAAGGCCGGCGGTGCCTACCTGCCGCTCGACCCCGATCAGCCCGCCGACCGCAACGCGTACATCCTCGACACGGCTGCGCCGGTCGCGGTGCTGACCACCACCCGCGACGGCTTCGTGTCGACCGCGGCCGCGCGCACGATCGAGATCGACACGCTCGATGTGTCCGACCTGCCGTCCGGCCCGATCACCGACGCCGATCGCATCGCCACGCTCACGCCGGCGAACGCCGCCTACGTCATCTTCACGTCCGGTTCGACGGGGCGCCCGAAGGGTGTCGCGGTGGCGCACGGCGCGATCGTCAACCGCCTGCTGTGGATGCAGGACGAGTACGGCCTCACCCGCGACGACGCGGTGCTGCAGAAGACGCCGTTCACCTTCGACGTGTCGGTGTGGGAGTTCTTCTGGCCTCTGCAGATCGGTGCGCGACTCGAGATCGCACTTCCCGACGGTCATCGGGACCCGGCCTATCTCGCCCGGGTCATGGCCGACCGCGGAGTCACGGTCGCGCACTTCGTGCCGTCCATGCTTGCGGTCTTCGTCGCCGAGAACGCCGCGGCCTCGGCCTCGTCGTTGCGAATGGTCTTCGCCTCGGGCGAGGCCCTGCCCGCCTCGGTCGCCGCACGCCTGCGGTCGATCCTGCCGGGCGCTCGCCTGCACAACCTGTACGGCCCCACCGAGGCGGCCGTCGACGTGACCTACCACGAGGTCACCGCAGCCGACGCGGTGTCGGTGCCGATCGGCGTCCCGGTCTGGAACACCGGCGTCCACGTCCTCGACGGCCGACTGCATCCGGTGCCGGTCGGTGTCGCGGGTGAGCTCTACCTGTCGGGTGTCCAGCTGGCGCGCGGTTACGTGGCGCGGCCGGACCTGACTGCGGAACGCTTCGTCGCCTCGCCGTGCGGGGCGGGGGAGAGGCTCTACCGCACAGGCGATCTCGTGCGGTGGGTCGCCCGGGAGACCTCCGACGCACGCACGGCGCGTGCCGAACTCGAATACATCGGCCGCACCGACTTCCAGGTCAAACTGCGCGGTCTGCGCATCGAACTCGGCGAGATCGAGACGGCCCTGCTCGCGCTCGACGACGTCGATCAGGCCGTCGTGCTCGTGCGCTCGGACGCCCACTCCGGTGAGCACCTCGTCGCCTATCTCGTCGCCGCCGACGGCCGGTCGCTCGACACCACCTCCGTCTCGCGTCGTCTCGCCGGCTCGCTGCCGGCCTACATGGTGCCGTCGGTCTACGTCGTGCTCGACGAGTTCCCGCTCGGATCGTCGGGCAAGCTCGACCGCAAGGCCCTACCGGCCCCGATCTTCGAGGTCAAGGAGTTCCGCGCCCCGACGACCCCGGTCGAACAGATCGTCGCGTCGGTCTTCGCCGACGTCCTCGGACTCGAACGCGTCGGTCTCGACGACGACTTCTTCGCGCTCGGCGGCAACTCGCTGATCGCAACACAGGCCGTCTCCCGCATCGGCGAATCCCTCGGTGGCCGAGTGGCATTGCGCGCGATCTTCGAGGCGTCCACCGTCGAGGCCCTCGCCGCCGCCGTCGAGGCCGACTCGTCGGGTGCGGCCCGCACACCGCTCGTCGCCGGGCGCCGCCCCGAACGGGTTCCGCTGTCGCTCGCGCAGCAACGCATGTGGTTCCTCAACCGCTTCGACCCGGAGTCCGCGGTCAACAACATCCCGGTGGCCGTGCACCTGTCCGGTGCGCTCGACGTCGCTGCGCTCGGGACCGCGCTGCGCGACGTCGTCGCACGGCACGAATCGCTCCGCACCGTCTACCCCGATGTCGACGGCTACGGCTACCAGAAGGTGCTGCCGGTCTCGGAGGTGCCGGTCGAGTTGACCGTCACCCGCATCGACGCAGACCGCCTGCCTGCCGAACTGCGGGCACTCGCGGCGACCACCTTCGACGTCGTGCGCGACGTGCCGATGGTGGTTCGGCTGTTCGAGACCGGACCCGACTCGCACGTGCTCGTCGCGGTCCTGCACCACATCGCCGCCGACGGTTTCTCGATGGTGCCGCTGACCCGCGACATCATGATCGCCTACGCGGCCCGGGCGCAGGGCGAGGCTCCGGCCTGGACCCCGCTCGAGATCCAGTACGCCGACTTCACCCTCTGGCAGCGCGAAGTGCTCGGCGCGGAAGACGATCCGGAGTCGGTGCTGGCCCGCCAGATCGGCTACTGGACCGAAACCCTCGCCGACCTGCCGGAGAGCCTCGGCCTGCCCACGGACCGGCCCCGTCCGGCGGTCGCGTCGTACCGCGGTGCCGTCACCCGGCTGACGATCGATCCCGACCTGCGCGCCGCGGTGGAACGTCTCGCGCAGCAGCGGCGCACGACCGAATTCATGGTCGTGCACGCGGTGCTCGCGACGCTGCTCGCGCGTCTGAGCTCATCCGACGACATCGCGATCGGCACGCCGATCGCCGGGCGCGGCGAACGCTCCCTCGACGACCTGATCGGCATGTTCGTCAACACCCTCGTCCTGCGGACCCGGGTGGACGTCACCGCCACCTTCGACGAGTTGCTGGCCCACGTCCGCGAGGTCGACCTCGGCGCGTTCGCCCACGCCGAGATCCCGTTCGAGCGTCTCGTCGACGTCCTCGCCCCGGTCCGCACCCAGGCGCACAACCCCCTGTTCCAGGTGATGCTGGCCTTCCAGAATCTCGGACAGGTGTCGCTGCAGCTGCCGGAACTGTCGGTGACGAACGTGCCCCTCGACAACGGACTGTCCAAGTTCGACCTCGTCATGACGGTCCTCGACGCCGACACCGAAGGCGCATCGTCCGACGGGTGGGTCGTCGAACTCTCCTACGCGACCGACCTGTTCGACGCCGAGACGATCGACGTCCTCGGTGAGCGGTTCGTCCGTCTGCTCGCCGCCGCGACGGAGACTCCCGGCACCGGGATCGACGAACTGCCGCTGCTCACCGCCGGCGAACGCGACGCCGTCGACGCCGCCGCGCACGGTGCTCGCACCGATCTCGGCACGACCGCGACCCTGCCCGCGCTGCTCGATGCGCAGGTCGAGCGCACGCCCGATGTCCTCGCCGTCGTGCCCGGCACCGACGCGGTCGGGACGCCGCTGACCTACCGCGAGTTCGGGGAGCGGGTCAACGCGTTCGCACGCCATCTCGTCGAGTCGGGCGTCGGCCCGGAGACCCGGGTGGGTGTGGCGATCGGCCGGTCCGTCGACATGCTCGTCGCCGTCCACGCGGTGATCGCCGCCGGCGGCGCCTACGTGCCGCTCGACCTCGAACAGCCCGCCGACCGCATCGCGTACGTCCTCGAATCTTCCGCTCCCTCACTGGTTCTCGTCGCATCCTGGGACGAGTTCCGGGACCGGACAGGTTTCGGGGACATCCCGATCGTCGAGATCGACGCCGTCGACCTCTCCGGCCGCGACGGCTCGCCCGTCCGCGACGACGAGCGGATCCGTCCGTTGCGGGCCGAGCACCTCGCCTACGTCCTGTACACCTCCGGCTCCACCGGCCGCCCCAAGGGCGTCGCCGTGCCGCACGGCGCGGTGGTCAACCAGTTGTCGTGGATGCAGGACGAATTCGCCCTCTCCGCCGACGATCGTGTGCTCCTCAAGACGCCGGTCACCTTCGACGCATCGGTCTGGGAGCTCTTCCTGCCGCTGCACGCCGGCGCACGCACGGTCGTCGCGTCGCCGGGCCTGCACCGCGAACCCGCCGGAATGGCCGCCGAGATCGCCCGGGCCGGCATCACCGTCGTCCAGTTCGTGCCGACCGTCTTCGACGCGGTGCTCGAGCACCTGGGGGAGGAGGCCGCGGCCTCGCTCACCCACGTCTTCTGCGGTGGCGAGAGTCTCTCCGGCGAGAGCACCGCCCGCTTCCGCAAGCTCGGCGCAGCACCGGTGCACAACCTCTACGGTCCCACCGAGACCACCATCCAGACGATGCACCGCACCGCCGAACCCGACGACCACCCCGCGGTGCGGATCGGCTCGCCGGTGTGGAACACCGCCGCCCGCGTCCTCGACGCGCGGCTGCGGCCCGTCCCGGTGGGCGTCGCCGGAGAGCTGTACCTGTCCGGTGCGCAGCTCGCCCGCGCCTACCACGGTCGGCCGGACCTGACCGCGGAACGCTTCGTCGCCGACCCGTTCTCCACCTCCGGTGGTCGGCTGTACCGCACCGGCGACCTGGTGCGGTGGGTGCGCACCGCCGGCGGCGACCGCCTCGAACTCGACTACATCGGCCGCACCGATCAGCAGGTCAAGCTTCGCGGTCTGAGGATCGAACTCGGCGAGATCGACACCGCACTCACCTCGCAGCCCGCGATCGGTCGTGCCGTGACGGTGGTGCGCGAGGATCCCCGATCCGGACCGCAGCTCGTCTCGTACGTCGTGCCGATCGCCGGCGCCGACATCGACCCGGCGGACGTGAAGACCGCGCTGCTCTCGCGACTGCCGTCGTACATGGTGCCCGCGGCGATCGTCGTGCTCGACTCGCTGCCGCTCAACACGAGCGGCAAGGTCGACCGTCGCGCGCTGCCCGCACCGACCTTCGAGGTGCAGGAGTTCATGCCGCCGCGCACGCCGGTCGAGGAGATCGTCGCGGGTGTCTTCGCGCAGGTGCTCGGTGTCCCGCGCGTCGGCCGTACCGACGACTTCTTCGCGCTCGGTGGGAACTCGCTCGTGGCGACGCAGGTGGTCGCCCGTCTCGGCGACGCCCTCGATACGACCGTCCCCGTCCGTGCCCTGTTCGACGCCCCCACCGTCGAGGCCCTCGCGGTCCGCGTCGAACAGTTCGGGGGAGCCGGGTCGCGGCCCGCCCTCGAACGGCGCGAGCGTCCGGAGCGGATCCCGCTGTCGCCCGCGCAGCAGCGCATGTGGTTCCTCAACCGCTTCGATCCGGCCTCCGCGGCGAACAACATCCCCGTCGGTGTTCGCCTCACCGGGGACCTCGACGTCGACGCGCTGCGCACCGCGCTCGGCGACGTCGTCGAGCGGCACGAGTCGCTGCGGACGGTCTACCCGGACATCGACGGCGTCGGCCACCAGTCGGTGCAGCCGCCCTACACGGTGGAGCTGCCCGTCGAGCGGGTCGCCGAGAGCAGCCTGTTCGAGCGGGCGGAGCAGCTCACCTCGGCCGGCTTCGACGTCACGAGCGAGGTGCCGCTGCGGGTCGTGCTGTTCTCGCTCGGCGGGCGTGAGCACGTGCTGTTCCTCGTGGTCCACCACATCGCGTCCGACGGCTTCTCGCTGCGGCCGCTCGCGCGCGACATCATGGTCGCCTACGCGAACCGTTCGCGCGGGGAGGCTCCGAACTGGGCGCCGCTCGAGGTGCAGTACGCCGATTACGCGTTGTGGCAGCGCGACGTCCTCGGCTCCGAGGACGATCCGCGTTCGGTGCTCTCGCGCCAGGTGGAGTACTGGACCGCGCAGCTGGCGGACCTTCCCGACCAGCTCGACCTGCCGTCGGATCGTGCTCGCCCCGAGGTCGCGTCGAACACCGGACGCACCAGCCGGTTCCGTATCGAACCCGAGCTGCACTCGGCGCTGGAAAACCTTGCCCGGGAGCGGAACACGTCCCTGTTCATGGTCGTGCACGCGGCGCTGGCGGTGCTGCTGGCGCGACTGTCCGACAGCGAGGACATCGCGATCGGCACCCCGATCGCGGGTCGCGGCGCGGCCGCCCTCGACGACCTCGTCGGCATGTTCGTCAACACGCTCGTGCTGCGTGTCGGTGTGCGCAACGACATCCGGTTCCAGGACCTCCTCGCCGAGGTGCGCGACACCGACCTCGACGCCTTCGCGAACGCCGACGTCCCGTTCGAGCGGCTCGTGGAGATCCTCGACCCGCAGCGCTCGCAGGCGCGTCACCCGCTGTTCCAGGTGGCCCTGACCTTCCAGAACACCGGCCGGGTCGAGTTCGACCTCGACGGCGTCACCGCCGCGGCGGTCGACTACGAGGCGCCCACCGCCAAGTTCGACCTGCAGTTCACCTTCGCCGAGACCGTCGGCGAGGACGGTTCGGCGGCCGGTATGGACTTCGCCGTCACCTACGCGACCGATCTGTTCGACGACCTGCGGGTCGCGGCCTTCGCGGAGCAGCTGCTGCGCATCCTGCGCGGAGTGGCCGAGGATCCGGCCGCGGTGGTCGGCGACATCGAGATCGTCGACGACTTCGAACGCGAACTGGTCGTCTCGCGCTGGAATTCGCTGGGCGACGATGTCGCACCGGCCGGCACGACACTCGTCGACATGTTCGAGGCGCGCGTCGCCGAACGCGGCGACGCCGTCGCGGTGCGGTTCGGCGACGAGCAGTTGTCCTACCGCGAACTCGGTGCGCGGGTGCACCGCCTGGCACGTCATCTCATCGATGTCGGTGCCGGACCGGAGGATCTGGTCGCGGTCGCGATGCCGCGCTCGCTCGATCTGATCGTGGCGCTGCTCGCGGTGCTCGAGGCCGGTGCCGGTTACCTGCCGATCGACCCGAACTCGCCGGCCGACCGGATCGAGTTCCTGGTCTCGGATGCCACGCCGGTCGCGGTCGTGACCACTTCGGACGTCGAGGTCGCGTTTCCGGCCTCGGTGCCGGTCGTCGAGATCGACCGTCTGGATCTGTCGGAGGTCGACGACGCACCGATCCTCGACGCGGAGCGTCGTGCCCCGCTGACGTCGACGAACCTCGCGTACGTGATCTACACCTCGGGATCGACCGGACGCCCGAAGGGTGTGCTGATCCCGCACCGCAACGTGGTGCGGCTGATGGTCAACACCGAATCGGTGTACGGCTTCGACTCGTCGGACGTATGGACGATGTTCCACAGCTACGCCTTCGACTTCTCGGTATGGGAGCTGTGGGGGCCGCTGCTCTACGGCGGAACCCTCGTGGTCGTCGACTACTTCACGTCGCGTTCGCCGGAAGCCTTCCGCGAGTTGCTGATCCGCGAACGCGTCACCGTGCTCAACCAGACGCCGTCGGCCTTCTACCAGCTGGTCGAGGCCGACCGGGTCGCGGTCGACGAGGCGCAGTTGTCGTTGCGGTACGTGATCTTCGGTGGCGAGGCGCTCGAGCCGCGTCGTCTGGCCGGGTGGTTCGAGCGTCACGGGGATGCGGGGCGAGCGCAGCGACTGGGGATCGGCACAGCTCCGCGGTTGGTGAACATGTACGGCATCACCGAGACGACCGTGCACGTGTCGTACCGGGAGATCGGTGCCGACCTGGCGCAGAGTGCGTCCGCGAGCGTGGTCGGTGTCCCGATCGCGGGTCTGCGGGTGTACGTGCTCGACCGGCGGCTCAAGCCGGTGCCGGTGGGTGTGGCCGGCGAAATGTATGTCGGCGGCGGCCAGTTGGCGCGTGGATACCTGCGCCGTCCGGAGCTGTCGGCGGCACGTTTCGTCGCCGATCCGTTCTCGTCCGACGGTGCGCTGCTGTACCGGACGGGCGATGTCGCACGCTGGGTCGTCTCGGGCGATCTCGAATATCTCGGACGCGCCGACGACCAGGTGAAGATCCGCGGTTTCCGCATCGAGCTCGGCGAGGTGGAGGCTGCGGTGCTCGCGCAGGACGAGGTCGCCCACGCGGCGGTCATCGTGCGCGAGGACACCCCGGGAGCAGCCCGGATCGTCGCCTATGTGGTTCCGCACGAAGGCATGTCGATCGACACCGAAGCGCTGCGCAGCGGTGTCGCCGTGGTCCTGCCGGAGTACATGGTGCCCTCGGCGTTCGTGGTGATCGACGCGATCCCGCTGACGGTCAACGGCAAGCTCGACCGCCGGGCGCTGCCCGAGCCGGTGTTCGAGACGCGTGGTTTCCGCGCGCCGAGCACCCCGATCGAGGAGATCGTGGCGGGCGTGTTCGCCGACGTCCTCGGTGTCGACCGCATCGGCGCCGACGACGATTTCTTCGCACTCGGTGGCAACTCGCTGATCGCGACGCAGGTCGTCGCCCGACTCGGTGCCGCGCTCGATGCGCAGGTGCCGGTGCGGACGTTGTTCGAGGCGTCCACCGTCGCGGAACTCGCGACACGGGTCGAGCAGGAGTCCGGTCGCGGCGCTCGGGTGCCGCTCGCGGCGCGGACACGGCCGGAGTCGATCCCGCTGTCTCCCGCACAGCATCGGATGTGGTTCCTCAACCGGTTCGATCCCGACTCGACGGCCTACAACATCCCGTTCGCGTTGCGGATGACGGGCGCACTGGACGTCGACGCGTTGCGTGCCGCCGTCACCGACCTCGTCGCACGGCACGAGTCCCTGCGCACCGTCTATCCCGAGACCGAATCCGGTCCGGTGCAGCGCATCCTGCCTGCCTCGCAGGTCCGGCCGGAGCTCGAACCGGTGGACGTCACCGCCGCCGATCTCGAGCCGCGGATGCGGGAGATCGCCGCGGCCGGCTTCGACGTCACCGTCGACGTGCCGGTACGGATGCATCTGCTCCGCGTCGCCGACGACGATCACGTCCTCGTCACCGTGGTCCACCACATCAGCGCCGACGGCTCGTCGATGGTGCCGCTGGTCCGCGATGTGATGACGGCCTACGCCGCCCGGTCCGCGAACAGTGATCCGGCGTGGGCGCCGCTCGCGGTGCAGTACGCCGACTTCGCGTTGTGGCAGCGGGAGGTCCTCGGCTCCGAGGACGATCCGGAGTCCACCGCCGCCGAGCAGCTCGGCTACTGGCGCATCGCGCTCGCCGACCTGCCCGACCAGCTCGACCTGCCGCTCGACCGTCCGCGGCCGGCGCAGCAGAGCTTCCGCGGCGACCGCGTGGAGTTCACCATCGGTGCCGATCTCCACCGTGAGCTGCGGGATCTGGCGCGCAACCGGAACGCGACCGTGTTCATGGCCGTGCACGCGGCCTTCGCGGCGCTGCTCGCGCGCCTGTCCGGTTCGACGGACATCGCGGTGGGCACCCCCATCGCGGGCCGCACCGAGCAGGCCACCGAGGACATCATCGGCATGTTCGTCAACACGCTGGTGCTCCGGCTGGAGGTGGACGGTGGTGCGTCCTTCGACGAATTGCTGTCCGCAGCACGGGAAACCGATCTGCAGGCCTTCGCGCACGCGGACGTGCCGTTCGAGCGTCTCGTGGAGGTCCTGAACCCGGCCCGCTCGACGGCCCGGCATCCGCTGTTCCAGGTCGGCTTCTCGTTCCAGAACCAGAGCCGCTCCGAACTCGCCCTGCCCGGGCTCGACATCGAACCGGTCGATCTCGAAGGTGGCACCGCCCAGTTCGACATGCACCTGATCGTCGCCGACAGCTACGGAGACGACGGCGCGCCGAAGGGCATCGACGCGATCCTCACCTACGCGACGGATCTGTTCGACCGCGAGACCGCGGAGGCCGTCGCGGCCCGTTTCGAGCAGCTGCTCGAAGCGCTCGTCGAGTCGCCGGCACTGCCCGTCGGTGATCACGCGTTGCTCCTGCCGCAGGAGCGCGACACGGTGCTCGGCGCGTGGAACGACACCGCGCACGGAACCGACCCCGGCGCGACCCTCGTCGGTCTGTTCGACGAGCAGGTCGCCGCACACCGCGACGACGTCGCGATCGTGTACGAGGGCCGGCGGTGGACCTACGGCGAGTTCGACTCGTCCGTCAACCGTCTCGCCCGGCACCTGCTCGGTCTCGGTGTGGGGCCGGAGGATCGGGTCGCGCTCGCGATCCGTCGTTCACCCGAGCTGCTCGTGGGCATGTACGCGATCGCGAAGACCGGCGCTGCCTACGTGCCGGTCGACCCGGACCAGCCCGCCGAGCGCAACACCTACATCCTCGACACGGCCGCTCCCGTCGCGATCGTGACGACGAGCGGCGACCGGGTCGAGCACGGCACGGCGCCGGTCGTCGAACTCGACGGCCTCGACCTCGCCGGGCTCTCCGACGATCCGATCACCGACGACGACCGGTCGGCTCCGCTGCGGCCGGGCAACACGGCGTACGTGATCTTCACGTCGGGTTCGACCGGCCGCCCCAAGGGCGTCGCGGTCTCCCACGCCGCGATTGTCAACCAGTTGTTGTGGAAGCGTGAGTATTTCGGTATCGGGGCCGACGACGCGGTGCTGCTCAAGACCGTCGCGACGTTCGACCTGTCGGTGTGGGAGTTCTGGTCGGCGCTCACCTCCGGCGCCCGCCTGGTGATCGCCACCGCCGACGGACACCGCGATCCCGACTATCTGCTCGCGTTGTTGCGCGACGAGCAGGTGACCACGCTGCACACCGTTCCGTCCATGCTGTCGATGCTGATGACGGTCGCGGCCGGTCCGGTGGCGCCGTCGCTGCGGCGGATCCTCGCGATCGGTGAGGCGCTGCCCGCGGCGGTGGCCCAGCAGTTCCGCGCGGACAACACCGCGACGCTGTACAACCTCTACGGACCGACCGAGGCCGCGGTCTCGGTGACCGTCCACGAGGTCGACGATGCCGACCGGACCGTCGTCCCGATCGGTGTGCCAGAGTGGAACACCGCCGTCTACGTCCTCGACGACCGGCTGCGGCCGGTGGCGCCGGGTGTCGCCGGCGAGCTGTACCTCGCGGGTGCCCAGCTCGCGCGGGGCTACCACGACCGTCCCGACCTCACCGCGGACCGGTTCGTCGCCGACCCGTACGGACGCGGACGTATGTACCGCACGGGCGACATCGGCCGGTGGAACCGTGCCGGTCGCCTCGAATACCTCGACCGGGCCGACTTCCAGGTCAAGGTTCGCGGTTACCGCATCGAACTCGGCGAGGTCGAGACCGTCCTGCGCGAGCTGCCCGACGTGAAGGATGTCGCTGTCCTGGTGCGCAACACCGCCCACCTCGGCGACCGTCTCGTCGCCTACGTCGTGCCGGCCACCGACGCGTTCGACTCCGGTGCGACACGGACGGCGCTCGCGGAGCGACTGCCGTCGTACATGGTGCCGTCGGCCTTCGTCGAACTCGAGGCGCTGCCGCTGAACACCAACGGCAAGCTCGACCGGCGGGCCCTGCCCGACCCCGAACTCGACGCGGGGCAGTTCCGCGCCCCGACCGATCCCGTCGAGGAGATCGTGGCCGCGACCGTCGCCGAACTGCTCGGCGTCGAGCGGGCCGGCCTCGACGACGATTTCTTCGAACTCGGCGGCAACTCGCTGCTCGCGACGCAGCTCGCCGCCCGGCTCGGTGCCGCACTCGACACCCGCGTGCCGGTCCGGACCGTCTTCGAGTCGTCCACGGTGGTCGCGCTCGCCGCCCGCCTCCGGCCGTCGGTGGGCGAGGGTGCCCGTCCGGCGCTCACGACCGTCCCGCGTCCCGAGCAGGTGCCGCTGTCGCTCGCACAGCAGCGCATGTGGACCCTGAACCGGGTCGATCCGGAATCGGGTGTCTACAACATCCCCGTCGCCGTGCGCCTGACCGGTGCGCTCGACGTGGACGCCCTGCGCGCCGCGGTCGCCGACCTGTTCGCACGACACGAGGTGCTGCGCACCGTCTACCCGGACAGCGGTGACGGTCCGGTGCAGGTCGTGCTGCCGGTCGCGCAGGCCGTGCCCGAGCTCACCCCGGTGGACGTGACCACCGACGAACTCGTCGACCGTCTCACCGAGATCCTCGGCAGCGGATTCGACGTGACGGCATCGGTCCCGCCGGTGCGGGTCGCGTTGTTGCGTCTCGACGCCGCCGAACACGTCCTCGCGGTCGTCGCGCACCACATCAGTGCCGACGGGTACTCGATGCGCCCGCTCGTGCGCGACGTCATGACCGCCTATCTCGCGCATGCCGCGGGGGAGACCCCGGGCTGGGCGCCGCTCGAGGTCCAGTACGCCGACTACACGCTGTGGCAGCAGAGCGTTCTCGGTTCCGAGGACGATCCCGAGAGCGAGCTGTCGCGTCAGCTCGACTACTGGGCCGACGAACTCTCCGGTGTCCCGGAGGTTCTCGCCCTGCCCACGGATCGTCCGCGCCCCGCCCGCCAGTCGACCGTCGGTGAGTCGTTCACCTTCACGATCGGTGAGGAACTCGCGCAGCGGATCGAGAAGACCGCCCGCGAGCACAACGCGACGGTCTTCATGACGATGCACGCCGCCTTCGCGGTGCTGCTCGCCCGCCTGTCGGGCAGCGAGGACATCGCGGTGGGCACGCCGACCGCCGGTCGTGGTGAGGAAGCGCTCGACGACCTCGTCGGCATGTTCGTCAACACCCTCGTGCTCCGCACCCGGGTGGCCGGCTCGGCGACCTTCGCGGAGCTGCTCGCTCAGGCCAAGGAGAAGGATCTCGCGGCGTTCGGCAACGCCGATGTGCCGTTCGAGCGGGTCGTCGAACGTCTCGGTGTGCGGCGCAACAGCGCGTACACCCCGCTGTTCCAGGCGATGCTCACCTTCCAGAACATCGACACCGGCACCTTCGCCCTGCCGGGGCTCGAGGTGGCCGCGCTCGAGACGGGAGCCGACCAGGCGAAGTTCGACCTCCAGTGCACGGTGGTCGAACGGTTCTCCGAGTCGGGAGCGCTGACCGCACTCGATGTGACCTTCACCTACGCCACGGCACTGTTCGACGCCGCGACGGTCGAGACCTTCGGCGACCGCTTCGTCCGGATCCTCGAGACCGTCAGCGCCGACCCGCAGGTCGTCCTCCGTTCGATCGACATCCGCACGGATGCCGAGCGGGCGCGGGCGGCCCGGCCGAAGAAGGCACGCACCGTCGCCGATCTGCCGGCACTCGTGGCGGCAGCGGCTGCCGTGGCCCCGGACACCGTCGCCTTCCGGCACGGTGAGCGCGAAGTCACACTCGGCGAGTTCGCACAGCGTCTGGACACCATGGCCACCACGACCGGCGGTGCGCTCACCGCAGAAGCACTCGTGTCGGTGGTTTTGAACGGGCTCGTACCGGGGATGCTGCCCCAACTCGGCGCCGACGGTCTCGCACAGTTGGTGCGCGATGTGATCGCCGTCGCGGTAGGCGTCGATGCCGACGCGGTGGGAGACGCGGATTAGTCCTGTGTCGGTCACTTCGGGATAATGGAAGATCGGCTGTCGTTCGACTGCCCGGCCAGTACGGTGCCGGGTGGCAGCGGGGGGCGGTGTCGCGTGCGCAGCGTGATGCCGAGCGCAGGTTATTTCAGGAGGCTGACGTAGATGACGGGTGACATGGCGGGCAAGCCGGCGCTGGCGATCGAGGACCTTCCCCGGTTGCTCGCCGCCGTCGCGGAGATCGAACCCGACCGCGTCGCCCTCACCGACGGTGACACCCGTATCGGCTACGCGCGCCTGCGCGACGAGATCGCCACGCTCGACACCGCGATGGGTGGCGCGCTCGGTTTCGACGCGCTGTTCCCCGTCGTCCTGTCGAACATCGCGCCCGCTCTGCTGGGTGCTCCGGGTCTCGCGGGGGTGGTCGACGCCCTGCTGGCCGACGCCGTCGAGGTGCTCGGCGACGATGCAGCAGCACCGGCCACGTTCGATCCCGATACACTGGTGGCGCGTTTCGACGCCCAGGTGGCGCGGACCCCCGATGCGGTCGCTCTCGAGTTCGACGGGCAGGCCCTGACCTACCGCGAATTCGATGCCCGCGCCAACCGTCTCGCACGTCACCTGATCGGTCTCGGTGTGGGCCCGGACGCACGGGTCGGTCTCGCCGTCCGCCGGTCGTTCGATCTGCTGGTCGGCATGTACGCCATCGTCAAGGCCGGTGGCGCCTACGTGCCGCTCGATCCCGACCATCCGGCCGATCGCCTCGCCTACGTCCTCGAGATCGCCGAGCCGGTCGCCGTCGTCACCACCGAGCGCGACGCCGTCGATCTTCCCGATTCGGTCCCGGCGCTGACGATCGACGCCCTCGACCTGTCGGAGGTCTCCGACGAGCCGATCGCCCCGGAGGAGCGCCGCGGCGCGCTCACGGCCGATCACCTCGCCTACGTCATCTTCACGTCCGGTTCGACGGGACGGCCCAAGGGCGTCGCCGTCGAGCACCGGGCGATCGTCGCGAACATCGACTGGCGCCAGTCCGAATACGGGATGCGCGCCGACGACGTGGTGCTGCAGAAGACACCGTTCACCTTCGACGTGTCGGTCTGGGAGTTCTTCTGGCCGCTGCAGGTGGGTGCCCGCCTCACGATCGCGGTGCCCGACGGGCACCGCGACCCGGCCTATCTCGCGCAGACGATGATCGAACGCGGCGTGACGATCGCGCACTTCGTGCCGTCGATGCTCGCCGTCTACCTCACCGAGCCCACCGCCGCGTCGGTGAGCACCCTCCGCTACGTCTTCGCGTCCGGTGAGGCGCTGCCGCCGCAGACCGTCGCCCGCTTCTACGAGATCTCCTCGGCGCGTCTGCACAACCTCTACGGGCCCACCGAGGCCGCGGTCGACGTCACCTACTTCGCGACCTCGGCCGACGACACCGTCGTGCCGATCGGTGCCGCCGTGGCCGACACCGGCCTCTACGTCCTCGACGAGGGCCTGCGTCCCGTCCCGGACGGTGTCGAGGGTGAGCTCTACCTCGCGGGCGTCCAGCTCGCGCGCGGCTACCTCCGTCGCCCCGATCTGACCTCCGACCGCTTCGTCGCCGACCCGTTCGGCGAGCCCGGTGACCGCATGTACCGCACCGGAGACCTCGTGAAGACGAACGACGACGGGCAGATCGAGTACATCGGTCGCACCGACTTCCAGGTGAAGCTGCGCGGTTTGCGCATCGAACTCGGCGAGATCGAATCGGCGCTGCTCGACCATCCGGGCGTGCGGCAGTCGGTCGTCGTCGTACACTCCGACCCCACGCTCGGCGACCACCTCGTCGCCTATCTCGTCACCGACGGGCACGACATCGAACGGTCCGAGCTCGCCGACGCCGTGCGCCGGCGCCTGCCCGACTACATGGTGCCGTCGCTGTTCGTCGAACTCGACGAGTTCCCGCTCGGCGGCAGCGGCAAGCTCGACCGGAAGGCCTTGCCCGCACCGGACTTCAGCTCCCTGCAGCGCGAATACCGCGCACCGTCGACGGCCACCGAGCGCGCCGTCGTCGCCGCTTTCGAGCAGGTCCTCGGTATCGAGCAGCTCGGTGTCGACGACGACTTCTTCGAACTCGGCGGCAACTCCCTGAGCGCGACGCGGGTCGTCGCGCGGCTCAGCGCCGACCACAAGGTCCGCATCGACGTCCGCGAGTTCTTCGACGCCCCGACGGCGGCCGAACTCGCCTCGCTCGTCGACGCCGCCATGGCCTCGGGTGGCGACGGACGCGCACCGCTGGTCCCGCAGGTGCGTCCGGAACTGGTGCCGTTGTCGCTCGCGCAGCAGCGGATGTGGTTCCTCAACCGCTTCGAGCCCGAATCGGCGGTCGACAACATCCCCGTGGCGATCCGCCTGTCGGGGGCACTCGACGCGGCGGCCCTGCAGGCCGCGGTGACCGACGTGCTCGGCCGGCACGAGTCGCTGCGGACGATCTACCCGGACGTCGACGGTGTGGGCTACCAGCAGGTGCTGCGGGTGGACGAGGTGGTGCCCGACCTGACGCCGGTCCCGGTGGCCGAGTCCGATCTGATCGCCCGGGCCACCGAGATCGTCGGCACCGGCTTCGACGTGACGACGCAGGTCCCCTTCCGGGCCCGGCTGTTCGCCGTCACCGAGACCGGGACCGCGGCCGAGCACGTGCTGGTGCTGGTCGTGCACCACATCGCCTCCGACGGGTTCTCGATGGGTCCGCTGACCCGCGACGTCGTGACGGCCTACGCCGCACGCGTCTCGGGCGACGCCCCGCAGTGGGAACCGCTCGCGGTGCAGTACGCCGACTTCGCCATCTGGCAGCGGGAGGTGCTCGGCTCGGAGGACGATCCGGAGTCGGTCATCTCCTCGCAGGTCGCGTTCTGGCGGGAGACCCTCGCGGGTCTGCCCGAGCAACTCGATCTGCCGGCCGACCGTCCGCGACCGGCCGTCGCGAGCTACCGCGGTGCCTCGCATCGGTTCGTCCTGGACTCCGAACTCCGTTCCGCCGTCCGCGATCTCGCCCGTCGCACCTCCACCACCGAGTTCATG
Organism: Rhodococcus sp. 852002-51564_SCH6189132-a; assembly: GCF_001665495.1. Taxonomy (NCBI): domain Bacteria; kingdom Bacillati; phylum Actinomycetota; class Actinomycetes; order Mycobacteriales; family Nocardiaceae; genus Rhodococcus; species Rhodococcus sp. 852002-51564_SCH6189132-a. Next base: position 90,522 of record NZ_LZMJ01000062.1, on the reverse strand, counting down.
GTCGTGCACGCGGCACTGGCGGTGCTGCTGGCGCGGTTGTCGGGTACCGACGACATCGCGATCGGCACCCCGGTGGCCGGTCGTGGCGACGCGGCGCTCGACGACCTGGTGGGCATGTTCGTCAACACCCTCGTGCTGCGCACCCGGGTCGAGGGCGGCGAGTCGTTCGAGCAGGTGCTCGGACAGGTACGCGGCGCCGACCTCGAGGCGTTCGGGCAGGCCGACCTGCCGTTCGAGCGGCTCGTCGAGATCATCGACCCCGAACGGTCGACGGCACGGCACCCATTGTTCCAGGTGCTCCTCGCGTTCCAGAACCTCGACGCCGACTCCCTCGAACTGCCCGGCCTGACCGTCTCGGCGCTCGACGTCGACGCGGCACTGGCGAAGTTCGACCTGCAGGTCACCGTCTCGGACGACGCGACCGCCGAGGGGTATCTCGTCGACCTCACCTATGCCACGGATCTGTTCGACGCCCGGACGATGGAGTCCTTCGCCGAGCGCCTGACCCGGATCCTCACCGCGGTCGTGACCGAACCCGCACTTCCGGTCGGTGATGTCGCGCTGCTCGACGATGCCGAGCGCACCGATGTGCTCGCCACGTGGAACGCCACCGAGCACGAACTCGGCGACGCCGGGACTCTCGTCGATCTGTTCGCCGAGCAGGTCCGGCGGTCGCCGGATGCGGTCGCGGTGGAGTTCGAGGGCGAGTCGCTGACCTACGGCGAGTTCTCGGAGCGCGTGAATCGTCTTGCGCGGCATCTGATCTCGCTCGGTGTCCGACCGGAGGCGTCGGTGGGTCTGGCGATGCGCCGCTCGCTGGATCTGCTCGTCGGTATGTACGCGATCGTCTCGGCCGGTGGTGCCTACGTGCCGATCGATCCGGATCAGCCGGACGATCGCAACGGCTACATCCTCGACACCGCCGCTCCCGTGGTGGTGCTGACCACCGAACGCGACGGATTCTCCGTGCCGGCCACGGCATCGGTGCCGTCGCTCGCGATCGACGGCCTCGACCTGTCCGCGACACCGGCCGAGCCGGTCACCGACGCCGACCGCCTCGCGCCGTTGCGGCCGTCGAACACCGCGTACTCGATCTTCACCTCCGGATCGACGGGACGCCCGAAGGGTGTGGCGGTCGCCCATGCCTCGGTCGTCAACCAGATCCGGTGGATCACCACCGAATACGGGATCGGCCCCGACGACGTGGTGCTGCAGAAGACCCCGTTCACCTTCGACGTGTCGGTGTGGGAACTCTTCGGCACCCTCGCCGTCGGTGCGCGCATGGTGATCGCGGTCCCGGACGGTCACCGCGACACCGCCTATCTCGCCACCGTCATCCGCGAGCGCGCGGTGACGGCAACCTCCTTCGTCCCGTCGATGCTCGCGGTGTTCGCCGCGTCGGTGTCGCCCGACGACTGCGCGTCGCTGCGCACCGTGCTCGTCGCCGGTGAGGCCTTCCCGCTGTCGGTGGCCGAGCAGTTCTCGCGGATCAGCGACGCCGAGCTCCACAACCTTTACGGCCCCACCGAGGCCACGGTGCACGCCACCGCCCGCCCGGTCGCAGGAACGACGGGTGGCTCCGTCGCGATGGGCGCTCCGGTGTGGAACACCCGCGCCTACGTGCTCGACTCGCGACTGTCGCCGGTTCCCGCCGGTGTCGTGGGTGAGCTGTATCTCGCGGGTGTGCAGGTGGCGCGCGGTTACGTCGGCCGCCCCGATCTGACCGCCGAGCGTTTCGTCGCCTCGCCCTTCGGCGAGGGTGAGCGTCTGTACCGCACGGGCGACCTCGTGCGCTGGAGCAACGACCGCCGCGGCGATCTCGAGTATCTCGGCCGCACCGACTTCCAGGTCAAGCTCCGCGGTCTGCGTATCGAGCTCGGGGAGATCGAGACCGCGCTGCTCGACCACACCGGGGTGTCACAGGCCGCCGCGCAGGTGCGGCACGAACAGCTCGTCGCCTACGTGGTCCCGGCCCCGAACACGACCTTCGACCGCGACGCCGCGCAGGCCGCGCTGAGCGCGGTGCTCCCGGCCTACATGGTGCCGTCGCAGTTCGTGGTCCTCGACGAGATGCCGCTCGGCAGCTCGGGCAAGGTCGACCGGAAGGCGCTGCCCGATCCGGTCTTCGAGGCCCGTGGCTTCCGTGCACCCACGACTCCGGTCGAAGAAGTCGTCGCCGGCGTGTTCGCCGACGTCCTCGGTGTCGACCGTGTCGGGCTCGACGACGACTTCTTCGCCCTCGGCGGCAACTCGCTCATCGCGACGCAGGTCGTCGCGCGCCTTGGCTCCGAACTGGGAACCGTTGTGCCCGTTCGTGTCCTGTTCGAGGCGTCCGGCGTGGCCGCCCTCGCCGCCCGCGTCGAGCAGAGCGAGACCCAGGGCCGCACGCCGCTCATCGCGCAGGAACGTCCCGAGCGGGTACCGCTGTCGCTCGCGCAGCAGCGGATGTGGTTCCTCAACCGCTTCGAGCCCGAATCGGCGGTCAACAACATCCCCGGCGCGATCCGGTTGATCGGCGCGCTGGACGTCGAGGCGCTGCGCTCCGCGGTGGTCGACGTGCTCGGCCGGCACGAGTCCTTGCGGACGACCTACCCGGACGTCGACGGTGTGGGCTACCAGCAGGTGCTGCCGGTGTCCGAGGTCGAACCCGACCTCACGCCGATCGACGTCACCGAGACGCAGCTGGTGCAGAGCATCACCGATCTCGTCTCGTCCGGCTTCGACGTCTCTGCCCAGGCACCCTTCCGGGCGCAGCTGTTCGCGGTATCGGCGACCGAACACGTGCTCGCACTCGTCGTGCACCACATCGCCGCCGACGGCTTCTCGATGGGTCCGCTCACCCGCGACATCGTCTCCGCCTACGCGGCCCGCGCCGCCGGCGGCGAACCGGGCTGGGAACCGCTGCCGGTGCAGTACGCCGACTTCGCGATCTGGCAGCGGGAGGTGCTCGGCTCGGAGGACGATCCGGAGTCGGTCATCTCCTCGCAGGTCGGTTTCTGGCGGGACACGCTCGAGGGTCTGCCCGAGCAGCTCGACCTGCCGGCCGACCGCCCGCGCCCCGCCGTCGCCACCAACCGGGGTGCCCTGCACGAGTTCACCATCGACGAGACGCTGCACGACCGCATCGTCACGCTCGCCCGCGAACGCAACGCGACCCCGTTCATGGTGGTGCACACCGCGCTGGCAGTGTTGCTGGCGCGTCTGTCGGGAACCGACGACATCGCGATCGGCACCCCGGTGGCCGGTCGTGGCGACGCGGCGCTCGACGACCTGGTGGGCATGTTCGTCAACACCCTCGTGCTGCGCACCAGGGTCGAGGGCGGCGAGTCGTTCGAGCAGGTGCTCGGCCGGGTGCGCGGCGCCGACCTCGAGGCGTTCGGCCACGCCGACCTGCCGTTCGAACGACTCGTGGAGGTGCTCAACCCCGAGCGCTCCACTACACGTCACCCGCTGTTCCAGGTGATGCTGTCGTTCCAGAACCTCGAGACCCGCACGCTCGAACTTCCGCGGCTGACCGTCGAGGCCGTCGACCTCGACATCGCGACCGCCAAATTCGACCTCCAGTTCGTCGTCACCGAGACGCCCACCGCGACCGGTGCCGCCGAGTACTCGGTGGGCCTGACCTACGCCACCGATCTGTTCGACACCCGCACCGTCGAGCGCATTGCCGAGCGCTTCGTCCGTCTCCTCGATGCGGTCACCGGCGATCTCTCCGTCGCGATCGGTGATGTCGATCTGCTCGACGACGCCGAACGCGTGCAGGTCCTCGAGCAGTGGAACGACACCGACCACGCGCTCGACGGCACCTCGACCCTCGTCGATCTGTTCGCCGAGCAGGTCCGGCGGTCGCCGGATGCGGTCGCGGTGGAGTTCGAGGGTGAGTCGCTGACCTACGGCGAGTTCTCCGAGCGCGTGAACCGTCTTGCGCGGCACCTGATCTCGCTCGGCGTCGGCCCCGACGCGCGGGTGGGTCTGGCGATGCGTCGCTCGCTCGATCTGCTGGTCGGTATGTACGCGGTCGTCACGGCCGGTGGTGCCTACGTGCCGATCGATCCGGATCAGCCCGACGATCGCAACGGATACATCCTCGACACCGCCGCGCCCGTGGTGGTGCTGAGCACCGAACGCGACGGATTCCGCGTACCGGGGGAGAGGTCCGTCCCGAGCCTGGTCGTCGACACCCTCGACTTGTCCGCGACGGCGTCCGAGCCGGTCACCGACGCCGAGCGGACGTCTCCGCTGCGGGCGTCGAACACCGCCTACGTCATCTTCACGTCCGGGTCCACCGGGCGCCCGAAGGGCGTGGCGGTGCCGCACGGCGCGATCGTCAACCGCTTGCGCTGGATGCAGCACGAATACCCGCTCACCGCCGCCGACGTGGTGCTGCAGAAGACCCCGTTCACCTTCGACGTGTCGGTGTGGGAGTTCTTCTGGCCCTTGCAGATCGGTGCCCGACTGGTGGTCGCCGTGCCCGACGGTCACCGCGACCCGCGGTACCTGGCCTCGGTGATCGAGCGGCGCGGCGTGACCGTCGTGCACTTCGTGCCGTCGATGCTCGCGGTGTTCGTCGCCGAGGCATCGGCCGACGACCTCACCTCGCTCCGTCACGTCTTCGCCTCCGGTGAGGCACTGCCGCCCGCACTGGCCGCACGCACGCGGGCACTGCTGTCCGACGCCGGCCTGCACAACCTCTACGGCCCCACCGAGGCAGCCGTGGACGTGACCTACCACGAGGCCACCGACGCCGACACGGTCTCCGTGCCGATCGGCGCCCCCGTGTGGAACACCCGCGTCTACGTCCTCGACGAGCGTCTCGCGCCCGTGCCCGTGGGGGTCGCGGGAGAGCTCTATCTCGCGGGAGCTCAGCTCGCCCGCGGGTACATGCAGCGCCCCGACCTCACGGCCGAACGCTTCGTCGCCTCGCCGTTCGGCGACGGTGAGCGGCTGTACCGCACCGGCGACCTCGTGCGCTGGACGGAGGGCGCCGGCGAACTCGACTACATCGGCCGCACCGACTTCCAGGTCAAGCTCCGCGGTCTGCGCATCGAACTCGGCGAGATCGAGACCGCGCTGCTCGCCCTCGACGAGGTCGACCAGGCCGTCGTGCTCGTCCGTCAGGACCAGCTCGTCGCCTACGTCGTCCCGCAGGCCGGTGCGACCTTCGATCAGGTGGCGGCCGGTGCGGCACTGTCCGCGCAGTTGCCGGCCTACATGGTGCCCGCCACCTACGTGCTCCTCGACACCATGCCGCTCGGTGCGTCCGGCAAGCTCGACCGCAAGGCACTGCCCGACCCGGTCTTCGAGGTCAAGGAGTTCCGCGCTCCCACCACCTCCACCGAGCAGGTCGTGGCGTCGATCTACTCCGAGGTCCTCGGTGTCGACCGCGTCGGCCTCGACGACGACTTCTTCGCGCTGGGCGGCAACTCGCTCATCGCCACCCAGGTGGTCTCCCGCATCGGTGCGGCGCTGAACGCCACCGTTCCGCTGCGCCTGCTGTTCGAGGCCTCCACCGTGGAAGAGCTTGCGGCACGCCTCGAACGCGGGGTCTCCGGCGGTCCGCGCCGGCCCCTCGTCGCCACCGAACGACCTGATCGGGTTCCGCTGTCGCTCGCGCAGCAGCGCTACTGGTTCCTCAACCAGTTCGACACGGCGTCCTCCGCGGTCGACAACATCCCGATCGCCGTGCGGCTCGTCGGCACCCTCGACGTCGAGGCGCTCCGTGCGGCAGCACGCGACGTCATCGCGCGGCACGAATCGCTCCGCACCATCTACCCGGACTCGCCGGAGGGCCCGCACCAGGTGGTGCTCCCGCTCGACGGTGCGCTGCCCGAACTCGTCGTGCGCGAGGTCGCGGAGGCCGAACTCGAACCCGAGATCGTCGCCTTCATGTCGACGACCTTCGACGTGACCTCCGAGGTGCCCGTCGCGGTGCGCATCTTCCGCGTCAGCGACGACGAGCACATCCTCGCGCTGGTCGTGCACCACGTGTCGGCCGACGGTGCGTCGGTCGGCCCGCTCACCCGCGACCTGATGACGGCCTATGCAGCGCGCTCCCACGGGGACGCCCCGGCGTGGGAACCGCTGCCCGTGCAGTACGCCGACTACGCGCTGTGGCAGCGCGAGGTGCTCGGCAGCGAGGACGATCCGGAATCGCTGGCCGCCAAGCAGGTCGAGTACTGGAAGCAGGCCCTCGCCGGCCTGCCCGACCAGCTCGATCTCCCGTCCGACCGCCCGCGTCCGCCGAGCCAGAGCTTCCGCGGTGAATCGTTGCAGTTCACGATCTCGCCCGAACTGCACCGCGGCCTGCAGGAACTCGCGCGGTCGAAGAACGCGACGCTGTTCATGGTCGTCAACGCGGCCTTCGCGACTCTGCTGGCGCGGCTCTCGGGCACCCGCGACATCGCGATCGGCACCCCGATCGCCGGTCGTGGCGAGCGCGAGCTCGACGATCTGATCGGCATGTTCGTCAACACGCTGGTCTTCCGCAGCGACGTCGATCCGGCCCAGTCCTTCGAGCGACTCCTCGAAGGCACCCGTGAGACCGACCTCGGCGCGTTCGCGAACGCCGATGTGCCGTTCGAACGCCTGGTGGAAGTGCTGAACCCGGTGCGCTCGACCGCCCGCAACCCGCTCTTCCAGGTGGGTCTGTCGTTCCAGAATCTGGCGCGCACCCAGCTCGAACTGCCCGGACTGACGGTGAGCTCCACCGATTTCGAACTGCAGCTCGCCAAGACCGACCTGCAGCTCACGGTGTTCGACCATTACGACGACGACGGTGCGCCCGACGTCATCGATGCCACCTTCACGTATGCGACCGATCTGTTCGACGAGTCGACGGTCGCGGGCTTCGCACAGCGCTTCGTGCGTGTCCTCGAAGCGATCGTCACCGACCCGGCCACGGCCGTCGGCGACATCGACATGCTCGACGGATCCGAGCGGGTCGAGATCCTCGAGTCGTGGAACGCCACCGACCGTGCGGTGGAGCAGACGTCGACCCTGGTGGATCTGTTCGACGAGCAGGTTTCGCGGGTGCCGGATGCTGCGGCGTTGGTGTTCGAGGGTGGGTCGCTGACCTATGCGGAGTTCGATGCGCGGGTCAATCGTCTTGCGCGCAGGTTGATCTCGGAGGGTGTGGGTCCGGAGTCGACGGTGGCGCTGGCGATGCGTCGCTCGGTCGAGTTGCTGGTCGGTATGTATGCGGTGGTCAAGGCCGGTGGTGCGTATGTGCCGGTGGATCCGGATCAGCCGGACGAGCGCAATGCCTACATCCTCGACGCCGCGGCGCCGGTGGTCGTGCTGTCGACCGAACGCGACGATTTCGTCGTGCCGGGGGAGAGGTCTGTCCCGAGCCTGGCGATCGACACGCTCGATCTCTCGGACGTCTCGGACGCATCCATCGCAGACGGCGAACGGGTCGCGCCGTTGCGTGCGTCGAACACGGCGTATGTGATCTTCACGTCGGGTTCGACGGGCCGGCCGAAGGGTGTGGCGGTGCCGCACGCGGCGATCGTCAACCAGTTGCTGTGGAAGCGTGAGCATTTCGGTCTCGGTGTCGATGATGCGGTGCTGTTGAAGACGGTGGCGACCTTCGATCTGTCGGTGTGGGAGTTCTGGTCGGCTCTCGTGTCCGGTGGGCGTGTGGTGATCGCGTCGGCGGACGGTCATCGCGATCCGGCCTATCTGAACCGGTTGCTGACGGAGCAGTCGGTGACGACGCTGCACGTGGTGCCGTCGATGCTCGAGGCTCTGATGGTCGACGCGGGTGGCATCCTCACACCGTCGTTGCGTCAGGTGCTGGCGATCGGTGAGGCCCTCCCGCCGGCCACCGCGAAGCGGTTCGTCGAGCACAATGCCGCCCGGCTGGTGAACCTGTACGGTCCGACCGAGGCCGCGGTGTCCGTCACCGCCGGTGATGTCACGGACACCTCCGGTGCGTCGGTGCCGATCGGTGTGCCCGAGTGGAACACCCGGGTGTATGTGCTCGACGAGCGTCTGCATCCGGTTCCGGCCGGTGTCGCCGGTGAGTTGTATCTGGCCGGTGCGCAGCTCGCGCGCGGGTATTTCGGGCGTGCGGATCTGAGTGCGGAGCGGTTCGTCGCGTCGCCGTTCGGTGACGGGGAGCGGTTGTACCGTACGGGCGATCTGGTGCGGTGGACCCGTGACGGGCAGTTGGATTACCTGTCGCGCACGGACTTCCAGGTGAAGGTGCGTGGGTTCCGTATCGAGCTCGGTGAGATCGAGTCCGCTCTGCGCGCGATGGATGTGCTGCGTGATGTCGCGGTCATCGCCCGGGAGGACGAGCGGGTCGGCACCCAGCTGGTCGCCTACGTCGTGCCCGCGGACGGTGCGCAGGCGGACATCGAGTCGATAAGATCCGCCCTCGGTGCTCGAGTGCCGTCGTACATGGTGCCGTCGGCGTTCGTGACGCTCGATGCGTTGCCGCTGAACGTCAACGGCAAGCTCGACCGCAGGGCCCTGCCCGAACCGGTCTTCGAGACCCGCGAATTCCGGACCCCGGTCAGCCCGGCCGAACAGGCCGTCGCCGCGGTCTTCGCCGAGGTACTCGGCGTCGAACAGGTCGGTCTCGACGACGACTTCTTCGAACTCGGCGGCAACTCGCTGCTCGCCACCCAGGTGGCCTCCCGGCTCGGAGCCGCACTCGGTGCGAAGGTTCCGGTGCGCGCCCTGTTCGAGAACACCGCTGTCGAATCGCTCGCCGGTGCGGTCGAGTCGCAGCGTGGCGACGACCGCCGGCCTCTCGAAGCCGTCGAGCGGCCCACGCGGATCCCGCTGTCGCTCGCGCAGCAGCGCATGTGGTTCCTCAACCGCTTCGACACCGAGTCGTCGGCCTACAACGTGCCGATCGCGATCCGGCTCACCGGCGATCTCGACGTCGACGCGTTGCAGGCAGCAGTCGGCGACGTCGTGGCCCGCCACGAATCGCTGCGCACCTTCTACCCGGAGACCGAGGACGGTCCCGTCCAGGTCATCGTGCCGGCCGCGCAGGCGGTTCCCGACCTGACTCCGGTGGACGTGCCGGAGGAGGACATCGTCACCGCGGTGCAGGAACTCGCGGCGACGATCTTCGACGTCACCACGGCCGTGCCGCTGAGTGCGCGACTGTTCCGGGTCCGCGAATCCGACTACGTCCTCGCCTTCGTGGTCCACCACATCTCCGCCGACGGCTCGTCGATGGGTCCGCTCACGCGCGACCTCATGGCGGCCTACGTCGCGCGGTCGCAGGGCGACGCCCCGGCATGGGAGCCGCTGTCGGTGCAGTACGCCGACTTCGCCATCTGGCAGCGCGAGGTGCTCGGCGACGAGGACGACCCGGAAGCGCTCGCCGCCAAGCAGGTCGAGTACTGGAAGCAGGCCCTCGCCGGCCTGCCCGACCAGCTCGATCTCCCGAGCGACCGGCCACGCCCCGCGGTCCAGTCGTTCCGGGGCGGCCGCGTCGACTTCACCGTCGAGGCCGAACTCCACCGACGCCTCGCCGATCTCGGCCGGCGCACGAACACCACGATGTTCATGGTGCTGCACACCGCGCTCGCGGTGTTCCTCGCACGCATGTCCTCGAGCGACGACATCGCGATCGGCACGCCGATGGCCGGTCGCGGCGAGCGCGAACTCGACGACCTGATCGGCATGTTCGTCAACACGCTGGTGTTCCGGACCCACGTCGATTCGGACGCGTCGTTCACCGAACTCCTGGGACGGACCCGTGAGGCCGACCTCGGCGCGTTCGCGAACGCCGACGTGCCGTTCGAGCGGCTCGTCGAGGTGCTCAACCCCGCACGATCCACGGCACGCCACCCGCTGTTCCAGGTGGGTCTGTCGTTCCAGAACCTCGCGCAGGCCGCACTCGAACTCCCCGGTCTCACCATCTCCGGCCTCGACACCGACATGGAGATCTCGCAGTTCGACCTGCACCTGATCGTCACCGACCGCTACAGCGGCGACGGCACGCCCACGGGCATCACCGGCTACTTCACCTATGCGACCGATCTGTTCGACGAATCGACGGTCGCGGAGTTCGCCGCCCGGTTCATCCGCGTGCTCGACGCCGTGGTCGACGACCCGGCCCTGCCGGTCGGCGACCTGCCGATCCTCGACACCGCGGAGACCACGCGCGTGCTCGAGGCGTGGAACGACACCACACACCCCACCAGGTCGGCGACGTTGGTCGATCTGTTCGACGAGCAGGTTTCGCGGGTGTCGGATGCGACGGCGTTGGTGTTCGAGGGTGAGTCGCTGACCTATGCGGAGTTCGATGCGCGGGTCAATCGTCTTGCGCGCAGGTTGATCTCGGAGGGTGTGGGTCCGGAGTCGACGGTGGCGCTGGCGATGCGTCGCTCGGTCGAGTTGCTGGTCGGTATGTATGCGGTGGCCAAGGCCGGTGGTGCGTATGTGCCGGTGGATCCGGATCAGCCGGACGAGCGCAATGCCTACATCCTCGACGCCGCGGCGCCGGTGGTCGTGCTGTCGACCGAACGCGACGATTTCGTCGTGCCGGGGGAGAGGTCTGTCCCGAGCCTGGCGATCGACACGCTCGATCTCTCGGACGTCTCGGACGCATCCATCGCAGACGGCGAACGGGTCGCGCCGTTGCGTGCGTCGAACACGGCGTATGTGATCTTCACGTCGGGTTCGACGGGCCGGCCGAAGGGTGTGGCGGTGCCGCACGCGGCGATCGTCAACCAGTTGCTTTGGAAGCGTGAGCATTTCGGTCTCGGTGTCGATGATGCGGTGCTGTTGAAGACGGTGGCGACCTTCGATCTGTCGGTGTGGGAGTTCTGGTCGGCTCTCGTGTCCGGTGGGCGTGTGGTGATCGCGTCGGCGGACGGTCATCGCGATCCGGCCTATCTGAACCGGTTGCTGACGGAGCAGTCGGTGACGACGCTGCACGTGGTGCCGTCGATGCTCGAGGCTCTGATGGTCGACGCGGGTGGCATCCTCACACCGTCGTTGCGTCAGGTGCTGGCGATCGGTGAGGCCCTCCCGCCGGCCACCGCGAAGCGGTTCGTCGAGCACAATGCCGCCCGGCTGGTGAACCTGTACGGTCCGACCGAGGCCGCGGTGTCCGTCACCGCCGGTGATGTCACGGACACCTCCGGTGCGTCGGTGCCGATCGGTGTGCCCGAGTGGAACACCCGGGTGTATGTGCTCGACGAGCGTCTGCATCCGGTTCCGGCCGGTGTCGCCGGTGAGTTGTATCTGGCCGGTGCGCAGCTCGCGCGCGGGTATTTCGGGCGTGCGGATCTGAGTGCGGAGCGGTTCGTCGCGTCGCCGTTCGGTGACGGGGAGCGGTTGTACCGTACGGGCGATCTGGTGCGGTGGACCCGTGACGGGCAGTTGGATTACCTGTCGCGCACGGACTTCCAGGTGAAGGTGCGTGGGTTCCGTATCGAGCTCGGTGAGATCGAGTCCGCTCTGCGCGCGATGGATGTGCTGCGTGATGTCGCGGTGATCGCCCGGGAGGACGAGCGGGTCGGCACCCAGCTGGTCGCGTATGTCGTGCCCGCGGACGGTGCGCAGGCGGACATCGAGTCGATAAGATCCGCCCTCGGTGCTCGGGTGCCGTCGTACATGGTGCCGTCGGCGTTCGTGACGCTCGATGCGTTGCCGCTGAACGTCAACGGGAAGCTCGACCGCAGGGCCCTGCCCGAACCGGTCTTCGAGACCCGCGAATTCCGCGCCCCGAGCACCCCGGTCGAGGAGATCGTCGCCGGCGTGTTCGCCGACGTCCTCGGCCTCACCCGCGTGGGTGTGGACGACGACTTCTTCGAACTCGGCGGCAACTCGCTGCTCGCCACCCAGGTCGTCTCGCGGATCGGCGCGGCACTCGACACCCGCGTCCCCGTGCGCGTGCTGTTCGAAGCCCCCAGTGTCGCGGCGCTCGCCGTCGCAGCCGAGCAGCACACCGGTGCGGCGGCACGTCCGCCGCTGGTGCCGCAGCCGCGGCCTGAACGTGTGCCGCTGTCGCTCGCGCAGCAGCGCATGTGGTTCCTCAACCGCTTCGACACCGAGTCGTCGGTCGACAACATCCCAGTGGCGGTCCGGTTGACCGGGGCACTCGACCTCGGTGCGCTGCAGGCAGCGGTCCAAGACCTGCTCACCCGGCACGAGGTGCTCCGCACCATCTATCCCGAGATCGACGGACAGCCCTACCAGCTGATACTCCCAGTCGCGGAAGCCGCACCCGACATCGACGTCGAATCTGCCACTGAGGACGACCTGCTGCAGAAGGTGACGGCGGTCGTCTCCCGCGGGTTCGACGTCACCACCGAGATCCCGCTGCGCGCACGACTGTTCGAGCTCTCCGAGCGCGATCATGTGTTGGTCTTCGTCGTCCATCACATCAGCGCCGACGGCTGGTCCATCTCGCCGCTGACCCGCGACGTGATGACGGCGTACATGTCCCGCGCCGAGGGTGAAGCCCCCGGCTGGGCGCCGCTGCCGGTGCAGTACGCCGACTTCGCCATCTGGCAGCGCGCGGTCCTCGGCGGAGAGGACGATGCCGAGAGCCTGCTCGCTGCGCAGGCCGAGTACTGGAAGCGCACGCTCGCGGGTCTGCCTGACGAGCTGAATCTCCCCATGGACCGGCCGCGTCCTTCGATCCAGTCCTTCACCGGCGGCAAGATCGAGTTCGTCCTCGGCGCGGACCTGCACCGCGGCCTCGCGGCACTCGCACGCTCCACGGGCACCACGATGTTCATGGTGATGCACACCGCGCTCGCGGTGTTTCTGTCGAGGATCTCCGACAGCGACGACATCGCGATCGGCACGCCCATCGCCGGTCGTGGCGAATCGGAGGTCGACGACCTGGTCGGCATGTTCGTCAACACGCTCGTCCTGCGCACCCGGGTGGACGCGGGCAAGAGCTTCTCGGACCTCCTCTCGCGCGTGCGGGAGGGCGACCTCGAGGCGTTCGCCCACGCCGACATCCCCTTCGAGCGGCTCGTGGAGATCCTCAACCCCGAGCGGTCGACGGCACGCCACCCGCTGTTCCAGGTGGCACTGTCGTTCGAGAACCTGCCCGAGACGGCGCTGGAACTGCCCGAACTCACGGTGTCCGGAGTGCCCTTCGAGGTCGACACCGTCAAGTTCGACCTGTCGCTGACCCTCCGCGAGCATCGCGGCGGATCGGATGTCCCCGCCGGAATCTCGGCTGAATTCTCCTACGCGAGTGCGTTGTTCGACCGCTCGACGATCGAAGGATTCGCTCGACGGTTCGAGATGCTCGTCGCGGGAGTACTGGGCGATCCGCACCTGCCGGTCGGCGATCTACCGCTTCTCGACACAGACGAGTTCGACCGGCTCACGCACGTCCACGGCGACCGCGTCAGTGCAGGTGGAAGCCTCACCGACATCCTCACTTCGGGCGTCGCGCGGGCCCCCGAGGCCGTCGCGGTGCGGTACGAGGGCCGGTCGGTCACCTACCGGGAACTCGACGAGACCTCGTCGCGCCTGGCCCGCATGCTCATCGAGCGAGGGGTCGGACCGGAGGACATCGTCGCCGTCGCGTACCCGCGTTCGTACGAGATGGTGCTGAGCGTGTGGGCGATCGCGAAGGCCGGTGCCGCCCACCTGCCGGTCGATCCGAACTACCCGATCGACCGCGTGCGCTACATGCTCGCGGATTCCGGAGCGGCCATGGGTATCACCGGGGCCGAATATCGCGAGGCAATGCCGGACGACTCCGACTGGGTCGTGCTCGACGCGCCGGAGACGGCCGCGGAACTGGACGCGCGGTCCGGTGCGCCGGTCACCGACGCCGATCGCGTGCGGCCGATCCGGCTCGAACACCCGGCCTATGTGATCTACACGTCGGGTTCGACGGGTAGGCCCAAGGGAGTCGTGGTCACCCACACCGGTCTCGGTGGCGTCGTCGACACCGCCGTGGACCTCTACCACCTGCGTGCCGGCCACCGGTTCCTGCACATCTGCTCGCCGAGCTTCGACCCGTCGGTGCTCGAGTGGATGGCTGCATTCTCGAGCGGTGCGACGCTGGTGATCGTGCCGGGCCGGATCATCGGCGGCCCGGATCTTGCGGAACTGCTGCAGACCGAACAGGTGACCCACACGATCATCACGCCCGCAGTGCTGGGCACGATGGATCCTGCCGGTATCGACAGCCTCGAGGTGGTGTCGGTGGGCGGCGACGTCACCACACCCGAGCTGCTCGGTCGCTGGGCGCCGGGACGGAAGTACTTCAACGGTTACGGCCCCACCGAGACCACGATCATCTCGTCGTTCGCCCGCCTGCAACCGGGCCGGCCGATCACGATCGGCAACCCGACCCACGGTGTATCCGCGCTCGTCCTCGATGCCCGGCTGAACCCGGTGCCCGAGGGTGTCGCAGGCGAGCTCTACATGGCAGGTGGCGCGCTCGCGCGGGGTTACCACGGGCGCACCGCCCTGACCGCCGAGCGGTTCGTCGCCAATCCCTACACCAGCGACGGCTCGCGCATGTACCGCACGGGCGACGTGGTTCGCTGGCGTTCGATCGAGGGCGGTCCCGTCGAGCTCGAATTCGTCGGCCGCAGCGACTTCCAGGTCAAGGTCCGCGGTTTCCGTATCGAGCTCGGCGAGATCGACGCGGCTCTCGCCGGGCACGACAGTGTGGATTTCGCGGCTACTCTCGGCCGGACCACCGGTTCCGGCGCCACCGTGCTGGTGTCGTACGTGCTGCCGGTGCGGGGTCGAACGGTCGACACGGCGGAGTTGACCGAGTTCGTGGCACGGTCGTTGCCGCCGCACATGGTGCCGTCGGCCATCGTGGTACTCGACGAGGTGCCGCTCACGCCGGTGGGCAAACTCGATCGCGATGCGCTGCCGGAACCGGTGATCGAGGAGCGTGAGTACCGGGCCGCCGAGGGTGAGGTCGAGCAGATCATCTCCGAGGTGTTCGCGGAGGTTCTGCATCTGGACAAGGTGAGCGTCGACGAGTCGTTCTTCGCGCTCGGCGGCGACAGCATCGTGTCGATCCAGTTGGTGTCGCGGGCGAAGGCGCGCGGTGTGGTGTTCACCCCCCGGGACGTCTTCGAGCGTCGGTCGGTCGCCGGTCTCGCCGAGGTCGCGACGCGCTCCGAGGGCGGGACGACACTGCGTCCGGCCGAGCTTCCCGGTGGCGGTGTCGGCGAGGTTCCGCTGACGCCGATCATGCATGAGGTCCTGTCGTGGCCCGGTGGTTTCGATCGGTTCTCGCAGATCGTCGCCGTGACGTTGCCGCGCGGGATCGATCAGGACGTGCTCGTTCGTACGATCGGTGCTGTCGTCGATCACCACGACGCTCTGCGTTCGATCCTCGAGCGCGGAACCGATGGGGAGCATGTCCTACGCGTTCGCGCCGCGGGGAGTGTCGATCCGATGTCGATTCTCGAACGGGTCGAGCTACCCGCCGGAATCAGCGACGCAGATCTGACTGTCGTTGCGGAACACGAGATCGACGCAGCGCTGGGCCGGCTCGATCCTGCCAGCGGTTCGGTCCTCCGGTTCGTGTGGTTCGATTTCGGCGGTGAGCGTGCGGGCATCCTCGCGGTCGTCGCCCACCATCTGGTCGTGGACGGCGTCTCGTGGCGCATCCTGCTGCCGGACCTCGGCCTGGCCTGGGGGCAGATCGTCTCCGGCCAGGAAGTGTCGCTCGACGCCGTGGGCACGTCCCTGCGGCGATGGGCGCACGGTCTCGTGGCTGCGGCCTCGGAGCGCCGGGCGGAACTTCCTCTGTGGGAACGCATTCTGGAGGGCCCGGACCCGGCTCTGGGCTCACGTCCGTTCGATCCTGCCGTCGACACCGTTTCCACCGTCCGACGGGTCGAGCTGTCTCTCCCGGCGTCCGAAACCGATGCTCTGCTGACGTCGGTGCCGACATTGTTCCGCGGTGGTGTCGCCGATGGCCTGATGGCTGCGCTCGGCCTGGCACTCGTGCGGTGGCGACGCGATCGAGGCATCGAATCGTCTTCGGCACTGGTCGAATTCGAAGGTCATGGGCGGGAGGAGTCCGTCCTGCCGGGAGCGGACCTGTCGAGGACGGTCGGGTGGTTCACCAGTGCGTACCCGGTCCGGGTCGACCTGACCGGAGTGGACGTGGACGAGGCTTTCGCCGGTGGCGCTGCGATCGGATCGGCCGTGAAGGCGGTCAAGGAACAGCTCCTGGCCATCCCGGACAAGGGCATGGGATTCGGCATGCTGCGCTATCTGGATCCGGAATCGTCGGCGCGGTTGGCGTCGATCGCCCGAGTGCCGCAGGTGAGCTTCAACTATCTGGGCCGGATGTCGTCGGCGGACGTACCGGAGGGTCTCGCGGAGATCGGCTGGGCGCCGACCTCCGCGCTCGGCGAGCTGGATGTTGCTCAGGACGCCGACATGCCCGCCAACGCGAGCGTCGATATCAATGCGATCGTCTCGGACGGCGACGGCGGACCACAGCTCGGCGCGAGCATCGCCTTCCCGTCGGGGCTGCTGGATTCCGACGACGTGGACGAGCTTGCTCAGCATTGGTCGCAGGCACTGAGCGCACTCGCACAGTACGCGGCATCACCGGATGCGGGTGGCCTGACACCGTCCGACCTGCTGCTCGCCGGTCTGGAACAGAGCGAGATCGAGGAATGGGAGCAGCGCTACCCGGCGCTCTCGGACGTGTGGCCGCTGTCGCCGCTGCAGGCGGGTCTGCTGTTCCACGCGTCGATGGTGACCGAGGAGCACGTCGACGTCTACACCATGCAGGCCGTGCTGGACCTCGAGGGTGAGGTGGATCCGGCGCGCCTGCGTGCGGCCGGACAAGCACTGCTGGACCGATACCCGAATCTCAGGACCGCTTTCGTCACGGACGCGGAGGGACGGTCCCTGCAACTGGTGCTCGACGACGTCGAGCTTCCCTGGCGAGAACTCGATTCGAGCGACACCGAGGACGAGCGACGGATGGCCGCGGTCGCATCGGCATTGGCGGACGAGCAGTCCCGCCGCTTCGACATGGAGTCGGCACCGCTCATTCGGTTCCTGCTCGTGAGATCCGGAACGAACCGGTACCACCTCGGAGTCACGACCCATCACATCCTTCTCGACGGCTGGTCGATGCCGCTGCTCATGCAGGATCTGATGGCCCTGTACGTGCTTCGCGGTGATCCCACGGCACTGCCGCGCGCGCGCTCCTACCGCAGTTTCCTCGCGTGGCTCGCCGAGCAGGACAGGACGGTTTCGCTCGACGCGTGGGCCACCGCGCTCGAAGGGCTCGGAGATCCGACCGCCATCGCTCCGGTTCAGCGCGACCCCGGGAACGACACGATCTCCACGGTCCGCGTCCTGCTCGACACCGAGCGCACCGCCCGGTTGACCGCCCTCGCGGCCGATCTCGGCGTAACCGTGAACACCCTCGTGCAGGCTGCCTGGGGCGTAGTGCTCGGCCGCATCACCGGCAGCTCGGACGTCGTGTTCGGCGCGACCGTGTCGGGTCGTCCCGCCGACCTGCCCGGCGTCGAGTCGATGGTGGGTCTGTTCATCAACACATTGCCGGTGCGCGTAAGGACGAACCGGCACGAATCCGTATCGCAGATGCTCCGACGTCTGCAGGCGGAGCAGGCGGGGTTGCTCGATCACCACTATGTCGGCCTGTCCGACATCGAACAGCGCATCGGAACGCCGATCGGATTCGACTCCCTGCTGGTGTTCGAGTCGTACCCGATCGATCGGGACGCGTTGTCCGACGCTGCGGGCTCGATCGACGGCATGACGATCACGGGCGTCGGAGTGAAGGACGCCACGCATTACCCGATAACGCTGCTCACCGTCGCCGACAGCGAGATCGAACTGACCTTCAAGTACCTGGAGCGGTTCTTCGACGAGGCCGAGGTCGTTCACCTCTCCCGACGATTCGTGCGTGTGCTGGAGGCGTTCGTCGAGGATTCCGACACGGCGGTCGCCGATATCGAACTCGTCGAGGCCGACGAACTCGCGCGTATCGTGGCCGAATCCGGGCCCTCCGCGGTTGTGGGCGGTACGGGAGCGGGCACCCTCGCCACTGTGCTCGCGGAGGTGGTCGAAATGGACCCCTCGGCGCCCGCACTCGCCGTGCCCGCCGAACCCGAGGCCGACGGGCAGGGTGTGGAGATCTCGTACCGCGAACTCGACGAACGGTCTTCCCGCCTGGCCCGCATGCTCATCGATCGCGGGCTGGGAACAGGCGATGCTGTCGCCGTCTCGATGCCACGCTCGGTGGACTCGGTGGTCGCGCAGTGGGCGGTGGCCAAGACCGGCGCGGCACTCGTGATGGTCGACCCGGCTCGCCACGGCGAAGAGCTGCCGGCGGGAGCCGCGGTGGGTCTGACCCTCTCGAAGGCGGCAGGATCCCTGTCGGGCGACTGGATCGTCGTGGACGACGAGAAGGTGCAGACGGACCTGTCGGCTCTCTCGGCCGCTCCCGTGACGTACTCGGACCGGCTGCGTCCGGTGGAACCGTCGGACGCGGCGGCGGTCATCGGGTCGCGGACGTTCACGAACGCCGAACTTCTCGAGCGGATCGACGAGCTGCGCGAGAGGTACGAGCTGACCTACGAGTCGCGGAGCGCAGCCCTGGGCAGCGTCGACGTCGAATCGGTGGCCCTCGAGCCGCTGGCCGTGACCGCGACGGGTGCGGTCGTCGTGGTCGTACCCGAGAAGACGGTGTCGGGGGCCTCCCTGGACGGTGTGCTCTACAACGAGTGGGTCACGCACGTCCACCTGCCGGAAGCCTCGCTGCGCACGCTCGAGCCGGGCAGTCTCGAGGATCTCGCGGTGGTCGTCGTGGTCGACGAGGCGCCCCAGGATCTGCTCGACGAATGGGGCGCGGCGCACCGGGTGCACCGGCTCTCCGATCCGGACTGACCGCAGGTGGGGCCGTCCTCGGACGGCCCCGCCGATGCGCGAGGTGGGACCCCGGAGGTACCGCCCGGTAACGTCGAGGGCGACTCGGGAGATGAACCAGAGAGGTTACTGTCGAGTAAGGTCACGCGATTCGGGTGGATGACTATGCTTGCTCGGTTCGCAGGCGCGACCACTGGTATCGAAAGCGAAGGGTGTGGGCTTTTTCATGCGTTCACGACACGACGGCAGCGCGGACGGAGCCACTCCGGTGAACGCATCGCGATCGAGTGACGCGGACTCGCACGTATCTCCGGCCGATCGCGCTCGTGCCCGGGCGTCGCGTCCCGAACGTGCTCCCCGCCCCGAACGTGCTCCCCGCCCCGAGCGTGCCGCGCGTTCCGAGCGTGCTGCCCGCCCGGAGCGGCGTGGGCGTGGTCGTCGTGGTGTGTTGTTGCCGCAGTTGTTGGTGTCGGCGGTGGAGTCGGCCGGTGATGCGGTGGCGGTGGTGGAGGGTTCTCGGTCGTTGTCGTATCGGGAGCTCGATGCGGTGTCGTCGCGGTGGGCGCGGTGGTTGCTCGGTCGTGGGGTGGGGCCGGGGGATGCGGTGGTGGTGGCGGTGCCGCGGTCGCTCGAGTCGGTGGTGGTGTTGTGGGCGGTGGCGAAGTCGGGGGCGACGTTCGTGCCGGTGGATCCGGGTTATCCGGCCGAGCGGGTGCAGTTCATGGTGGCCGATTCGGGTGCGGTGTTGGCGTTGACGGTGGCGTCGGTGGCGCAGGTGGTGGCCGGGTCGGCGGGGTCGGTGCCGGTGGTGGTGGTCGACGAGGTGTCGGTGGCCGCGCAGGTGCGGGGGTTGTCGTCGCGGCCGGTCTCGTATGCGGATCGGGTGCGTTCGCTCGAGCCGTCGGATGCGGCGTGGATGATTTATACCTCGGGGTCGACGGGGCGGCCGAAGGGTGTGGTGGTCTCGCATGCCGGTGTCGGTGGGGTGATTGCGGCCGAGCGTGAGCATTTCGGGGTCGATGGCTCGTCGCGGGTGTTGCATGTGTGTTCGCCGAGTTTCGATGTGTCGTTGCTCGAGTTGGGGGTGGGGTTCTCGGCGGGGGCGACGGTGGTGGTGGCGCCGGCGGGGGTTGGTGGTGGTCCGGATCTGGCGGATGTGATTGCGTCGCAGTCGGTGTCGCATGTGTTCATGACGCCGGGTGCGTTGGGGTCGATGGATCCTGCCGGGTTGGATGCTCTGCGTGTGGTGGTCGTGGCGGGTGAGTCGTTCACCCCGGATCTGGTGCGGCGGTGGTCGGTGCCGGGTCGGCGGCGGTTCTTCAATGCCTATGGTCCGACGGAGACGACGATTCTGGCGACCTCGTCGGCGGAGTTGGTGCCCGATGCGCCGGTGGTGATCGGGTCGGCGATCGCGGGGGTGGGGGCGTTCGTGCTCGATGAGCGGTTGCGTCCGGTGCCCGAGGGTGTGGTCGGTGAGTTGTATGTGGCCGGGGCGCAGGTGGCGCGGGGTTATCACGGTCGGTTCGGGTTGACCGCGGCGCGGTTCGTGGCCGATCCGTTCACTCCGGGTGGTCGGATGTACCGGACGGGGGATCTGGTGCGTCGGGGCGGCGATGGGGTGTTCGAGTATGTGGGGCGCAGTGATTTCCAGGTCAAGATTCGGGGGTTCCGGATCGAGTTGGGGGAGATCGATGCGGTGTTGTCGTCGGTGCCGGGGGTCGGTTTCGCGGTGACGGTGGGGGCGGCGTTGGCGTCGGGGGAGTCGGCGTTGGTGTCGTATGTGGTGCCCGAGGCGGGGGCGGTGCTCGATCCGGCGCAGGTGCGCGCGTCGGTGGGGGAGGTGTTGCCCGGTTATATGGTGCCGTCGTCGGTGACGGTGCTCGACGAGGTGCCGCTGACGCCGGTGGGGAAGGTCGATCGGGCGGCGTTGCCGGCGCCGGTGTTCGAGGTGGCCGAGTATCGGGCGCCGCGGACACCGGTGGAGATCGCGGTGGCCGAGGAGGTCGCGCAGGTTCTGGGGGTCGAGCGGGTCGGGTTGGATGATTCGTTCGTCGATCTGGGGGGTAATTCGTTGGCGGCGACGCGGTTGGTGGCGCGGTTGTCGGCGCGGTTGGGGTATCGGGTGGCGGTGCCGGTGGTGTTCGAGACGTCGTCGGTGCAGGAGTTGGCGGCCCGTGTCGATATCGACACCGCCGGTGCCGGTGCCGGGACTGTGGTGTTGGCGGTGCGGGAGCGTCCGGAGCGGGTGCCGTTGTCGTTGGCGCAGCAACGCATGTGGTTCCTCAACCGGCTCGAACCGCACTCCGCCGTGAACAACATCCCTGTGGCCATTCGCCTTTCGGGACGACTGGACACCAACGCGTTGCAGGCGGCGGTCTCCGACGTGGTGAAACGCCACGAATCGCTTCGCACCGTCTACCCCGAGATCGACGGTGTCGGCTACCAGCAGGTGCTGCCCGCCGCGGACGCGGTCGTCGAGGTCCGCCCCGAGATCGTCGACGCCGACGAGGTCCCGGCCAGGGTCGCCGAAGCGGTCACCACCGGCTTCGATGTGACGCAACAGGTTCCGATCCGAGTGCGCCTGTTCTCCGTGGCCCCGGACGAGCACGTGCTCGTCGTCGTGGTGCACCACATCTCCGCCGACGGCTACTCGATGGGACCGCTGACCCGCGACGTGGTGACGGCCTACGCCGCGCGTGTCGCGGGCGGTGAACCCGGATGGGCACCGCTCGAGGTGCAGTACGCGGACTACACACTCTGGCAGCGCGAGATCCTCGGAGACGAGTCCGATCCCGAGTCGCTCATGGCGCGGGAGACCGATTTCTGGAAGCGGACCCTCGCGGATCTGCCGGAAGAGTCGACGCTGCCGTCCGATCGTCCCCGGCCGGCCGTCGCGAGCTATCGGGGTGCCTCACACCGGCTCACCCTCGACGAGCGCGTCCGCGCAGCGATCGCCGATCTGGCCCGCCGCAGCGGCGCAACGGAATTCATGGTCGTCCACGCCGCGCTCGCTGTACTTCTGGCGC
Organism: Rhodococcus sp. 852002-51564_SCH6189132-a; assembly: GCF_001665495.1. NCBI lineage: Bacteria > Bacillati > Actinomycetota > Actinomycetes > Mycobacteriales > Nocardiaceae > Rhodococcus > Rhodococcus sp. 852002-51564_SCH6189132-a. Next base: position 68,659 of record NZ_LZMJ01000062.1, on the reverse strand, counting down.
GGCTCGGCGGCAACGACGACATCACGATCGGTACCCCCGTCGCCGGCCGCGGCGACGCCGCGCTCGACGACCTGGTGGGCATGTTCGTCAACACCCTGGTGCTGCGTACACCAGTCGAGTCCGGGGCGTCCTTCGGCGACTTCCTCGACTCGGTGCGCACGGCCGACCTCGAGGCGTTCACGCACGCCGACGTGCCGTTCGAGCGGCTCGTCGAGGTGCTCGATCCGCCTCGTTCGCAGGCACGTCATCCGCTCTTCCAGGTCATGCTCACCTTCCAGAACATGCCGGTCTCGCAGCTGGAACTGCCCGAGCTCACCGTCTCCGGTATCGACTTCGACGCGCAGGTCGCCAAGTTCGACCTGCAGGTCACCGTCGCGGATGTCGTCGACGCCGCCGGCGATCCCTCCGGTCTCGTGGTGGAGTTCAACTACGCCACCGAACTGTTCGATCAGCAGACCGTCGCCGCTGTCGCAGAACGGTTCTCGCGGATCCTCCAGGCGGTCACCACCGATCCGCGCATCGCGGTCGGCGACGTGCCGCTCGTCACCGACGACGAACTCGACCGCATCCTCACCGAGTGGAACACGCTCGGCGAATCCGTCCCGGTCGTCGAACCGGCCACGCTGGCTGCACGTTTCGACGCAGCCGTGTGCACCCACGCCGCGAATGCCGCGGTGACCCACGGCGAGACGACCCTCACGTACGCCGAGCTCGGTGCCCGCGCGAACCGGATCGCACGCCGGCTCGTCGGCGCCGGCATCGGACCGGGAACTCTCGTCGCGGTGGCCCTGCCGCGGACCGAGGACCTCGTGGTCGCCCTCACCGCGGTCGTGCTCTCCGGCGGCGCCTACCTGCCGATCGACACCGCTCACCCGCAGGACCGTGTGCGGTACATCCTCGACCAGGCGCGGCCCCGCGTGATCCTCACCTCCGATGCACTCGGAGACGAGCCCGGAGCGGAGGCGTTGCGCGGCAGCGGAATCGAGATGCTCGATGTCGCCGACGCACAGAACGACGACTCGGTCTCGGCCGATCCGCTCACCGACGCCGACCGGATCGCATCGCCGCAACCGGACGATCTCGCGTACGTCATCTTCACCTCCGGTTCGACCGGACGCCCCAAGGGTGTCGCCGTCACGCACCGGAACGTGCTGACCCTCTTCGCCAACGCCGAGCCCCGCTTCGGCTTCGGCCCGGACGACGTGTGGACGCTGTTCCACTCCTACGCCTTCGACTTCTCGGTGTGGGAACTGTGGGGACCGCTGCTGTACGGGGGTCGGCTCGTCGTCGTCGACTACCTCACCTCCCGGTCACCCGAGCTGTTCGCGCAGCTCGTGCGCCGCGAGGGCGTCACGGTGCTCAACCAGACGCCGTCGGCGTTCTACCAGTTCGACGAGGCCGATCGCACTCTCGCGGCCGACACGGCACCGCTCGCGCTGCGCTACGTCGTCTTCGGCGGCGAGGCACTCGACCCGGCCCGGCTCGCGGGCTGGTTCGATCGTCACCCCGCCGGCCCACAACTGGTGAACATGTACGGCATCACCGAGACCACGGTGCACGTGTCGTACCAGCGCATCGACCGCGCCCTCGCGAAGGCCGGTGCCGCCAGCGCGATCGGACGCTCGCTTCCCGGATTGGACGCCTACGTCCTCGACCGGCGTCTGCATCCCGTGCCCGCCGGCGTGCCGGGGGAGCTGTACATTTCCGGCGACCAGCTCTCCCGCGGATATCTCGGACGCCCCGACCTGACGGTCGCGCGCTTCGTCGCGAACCCCTTCGGTCGCGGTCGTCTCTACCGCACCGGCGACATCGCGCGGTGGAACGGCGAAGGCATCCTCGAATACGCGGGTCGCAGCGACTCGCAGGTCCAGCTCCGCGGCTTCCGTATCGAACTGGGCGAGATCGAGTCGCAGCTGCTGCAGGCTCCGGGTGTCGCACAGGCCGTCGCGATGGTCCGGGACGACGGACTCGGCGAACGTCTCGTCGGTTACGTCGTCGCCCGCACCGGTGAAACCGTCGATCCGGCCGCGGTGCGCGCGCACGCATCCGAATTTCTCACGGGGTACATGGTTCCCGACGTGGTGACCGTGCTCGACGAACTGCCGCTCACGGTGAACGGCAAGCTCGACCGGCGCGCTCTCCCCGTGCCCCGCATCGACATCGACGCCGATCGTTTCCGCGAACCGGCCACCGAATCGGAACGGATCGTCGCGCAGGTCTGGGCCGAGGTGCTGGGTATCGAACGCGTCGGTGCCGACGACTCGTTCTTCGACCTCGGCGGCAACTCCCTCGTCGCGACACGGGTCGTCGCCCGCATCAACGAGGCGACCGGAGCGAGCCTGGCCATCCGGGAACTGTTCGAAGCTCCCACCGTCGCGGGTCTGGCGGCGCGCGTCGATGGCGGCAGTTCCGATCGCGCGGTGCCGGAGCTCGTCGCACGGCCGCGTCCCGATCGCATCCCGCTCTCGCTCGCACAGCAGCGGATGTGGGTGCTCAATCAGCTCGACCCCGGTTCGTCCACCTACAACATCCCCCTGGCGATTCGGCTGCGCGGAAACCTCGACACCGAGGCACTCGCAGCTTCCGTGCGCGATGTGGTCGAGCGCCACGAGACACTGCGTACCGTCTACCCGTACGACGATCACGGTCCGTACCAGCGGATCCGGTCCGTCGACGCGGTCGAGGAACTGACGGTCGTCACCGCGGGTACCGAGGGAGAGGCGTTCGAGGCGGTCGTGGAGGTCGCGTCGCAGGGCTTCGATGTCTCCACAGACGTACCCGTGCGGGGCCGGTTGGTCTCGCTCACGCCGGACGACCACGTCCTCGTGCTCGTCGTGCACCACATCTCGGCGGACGGTGCGTCGCTCGCACCGCTCGCCCGCGACCTCGTGTCGGCGTACATCGGGCGCATCTCCGGCAGCTCCGTCGAGCTCCCTCCGCTCGAGGTGCAGTATGCGGACTTCGCGCTGTGGCAGCAGGACGTGTTCGGGGACGCCGACGATCCGGCATCGCCTGCGGGGAAGCAGCTCGACTACTGGCGTGAACGCCTGGCAGGGGTGCCGGACCTGCTGGACCTTCCCGCCGACCGGCCGCGACCCGCACAAACCAGCACCCGCGGTGCCACGACCATGATCGATGTGTCCGCGGATACCCGTGCTCGCCTCGACATTCTCGCCTCGGAACATCGTGCCTCGCTGTTCATGGTGGTGCATGCCGCTCTCGCGGTGTTGCTGTCGAGACTGAGCAGTTCGCGCGACGTCGTGATCGGGACGGCAGTGGCCGGGCGCGGTGCTCGGGCACTCGACGACGTGGTCGGCATGTTCGTCAACACGCTGGCACTGCGCAGCGACGTCGACCCGGCCACGGCGTTCGACGCCCTGCTCGACACGGTCCGAGCCGGCGACCTCGAAGCCTTCGCGAATGCGGACGTGCCGTTCGAGCGTGTCGTGGACGAACTGGGGATCGCTCGTTCGAGCTCCCGGCATCCGGTCTTCCAGACGGTGCTGTCCTTCCAGAACCTCGACCCCGTGCGTATGGAACTGCCGGAGCTGACCGTCGAAGCGCTCGACACGGGAGAGCTCTCCGCCAAGTTCGATCTGCAGGTCACGGTGGAGCCTCGGGAGGACTCCGCGAGCGGGCCGGGTGGGATGGCCGTTGCCTTCACCTACGCGACCGATCTGTTCGACGCGGACACCGCGGAGGCCTACGCGCGTCGATTCGTGGCGGTGCTCGACGCGGTGGCCGCCGATCCCGCCGCGGTGGTCGGGGACATCGATATCCGGACCGCTGACGAGGTCGCGGTGGTCACCGGTGCCCCTCGCGCCGTGCCGGAGTCGTCTTCGCAGGTCCCCGATACGACGATCGCCCAGGAACTGCGCGTTGTGGTCGAATCGGATCCGGACGCTCCTGCCGTCGTGTTCGGCGAGACCGAGTCGACCTTCGCGGAGGTCGAGAAACGATCCTCTCGGTGGGCGCGGCATCTGATCTCGCTCGGTGCGGGTCCGGGCGAGACCGTCGCCGTCGATGTCCCCGCCGGAATCGACCTGGTGACCGCGATCTGGGCAACCGTGAAGGCGGGGGCTGCGATCGCGGTGGGGACATCCTCCGAGGCTCGTTGGATTCTCACGACCTCACAGCGCACCGCCGACGGCTCGGCGGTTCTGCTTCCGATGGACGACCCGGAACTGGTGTCGAGGGTGTCGGTGCAATCGGAGCGCCCCGTCGCCTACACCGAGCGCACGTCCGTCCTCCGTGCCGGGGACCCTGCGCTGAGGCTGCCGCAGGGCGACCTCACTCAGGGACGTGCGGTGGCTGCTCTTCGCCGCGATCACACCGAGTTCGGTCTCACCTACGATGCTCGGATCCTGGTGTCAGGGCGGGCGGCAGACCCCTGGTCGGTATATGCGGTGCTCGCTGCCGCACTGGCCGGTGCTGTCGTGATCGTTCCCGAAAACCGTGACGATCTCGCCCGTGCTGCGGAAGAGGAATGGGTGACACACGCATTCGTTCCCGGTGATGCGGTGGCCGACCTCGTCGGCTGTGCGGATCTCGAGTTCGTCTCGGTCACGGACGGGATCGGGACGGCGGCTTCCGAATCGGTCGACGCCACCATCTGCGCGAGAACTCACCCGTGGTCGTCCGGTTCATGATCGACTTCTCGGGGTGACACTCAGGACGGATTGTGATCTGTGACGAACACGAGCGCCCGACGGCCCTCCCCGTCGGGCGTGCAGGACACGTGACCGGACGGTAACTTTACCGTGACCGGGGCCGTCGGGGTGCTCCGACGGGAGGAGTTGTCACGTGGCCGAGGCGGGGTCCGAACGAGGAATCGACAGGTTCGGAGGAGCCGCGACACAGTCGCGGAGTGGTCGCCGGTCCGGCGGACCCCGCCCGGAGCGGCGTGGGCGTGGTCGTCGTGGTGTGTTGTTGCCGCAGTTGTTGGTGTCGGCGGTGGAGTCGGCCGGTGATGCGGTGGCGGTGGTGGAGGGTTCTCGGTCGTTGTCGTATCGGGAGCTCGATGCGGTGTCGTCGCGGTGGGCGCGGTGGTTGATCGGTCGTGGGGTGGGGCCGGGGGATGCGGTGGTGGTGGCGGTGCCGCGGTCGCTCGAGTCGGTGGTGGTGTTGTGGGCGGTGGCGAAGTCGGGGGCGACGTTCGTGCCGGTGGATCCGGGTTATCCGGCCGAGCGGGTGCAGTTCATGGTGGCCGATTCGGGTGCGGTGTTGGCGTTGACGGTGGCGTCGGTGGCGCAGGTGGTGGCCGGGTCGGCGGGGTCGGTGCCGGTGGTGGTGGTCGACGAGGTGTCGGTGGCCGCGCAGGTGCGGGGGTTGTCGTCGCGGCCGGTCTCGTATGCGGATCGGGTGCGTTCGCTCGAGCCGTCGGATGCGGCGTGGATGATTTATACCTCGGGGTCGACGGGGCGGCCGAAGGGTGTGGTGGTCTCGCATGCCGGTGTCGGTGGGGTGATTGCGGCCGAGCGTGAGCATTTCGGGGTCGATGGCTCGTCGCGGGTGTTGCATGTGTGTTCGCCGAGTTTCGATGTGTCGTTGCTCGAGTTGGGGGTGGGGTTCTCGGCGGGGGCGACGGTGGTGGTGGCGCCGGCGGGGGTTGGTGGTGGTCCGGATCTGGCGGATGTGATTGCGTCGCAGTCGGTGTCGCATGTGTTCATGACGCCGGGTGCGTTGGGGTCGATGGATCCTGCCGGGTTGGATGCTCTGCGTGTGGTGGTCGTGGCGGGTGAGTCGTTCACCCCGGATCTGGTGCGGCGGTGGTCGGTGCCGGGTCGGCGGCGGTTCTTCAATGCCTATGGTCCGACGGAGACGACGATTCTGGCGACCTCGTCGGCGGAGTTGGTGCCCGATGCGCCGGTGGTGATCGGGTCGGCGATCGCGGGGGTGGGGGCGTTCGTGCTCGATGAGCGGTTGCGTCCGGTGCCCGAGGGTGTGGTCGGTGAGTTGTATGTGGCCGGGGCGCAGGTGGCGCGGGGTTATCACGGTCGGTTCGGGTTGACCGCGGCGCGGTTCGTGGCCGATCCGTTCACTCCGGGTGGTCGGATGTACCGGACGGGGGATCTGGTGCGTCGGGGCGGCGATGGGGTGTTCGAGTATGTGGGGCGCAGTGATTTCCAGGTCAAGATTCGGGGGTTCCGGATCGAGTTGGGGGAGATCGATGCGGTGTTGTCGTCGGTGCCGGGGGTCGGTTTCGCGGTGACGGTGGGGGCGGCGTTGGCGTCGGGGGAGTCGGCGTTGGTGTCGTATGTGGTGCCCGAGGCGGGGGCGGTGCTCGATCCGGCGCAGGTGCGCGCGTCGGTGGGGGAGGTGTTGCCCGGTTATATGGTGCCGTCGTCGGTGACGGTGCTCGACGAGGTGCCGCTGACGCCGGTGGGGAAGGTCGATCGGGCGGCGTTGCCGGCGCCGGTGTTCGAGGTGGCCGAGTATCGGGCGCCGCGGACACCGGTGGAGATCGCGGTGGCCGAGGAGGTCGCGCAGGTTCTGGGGGTCGAGCGGGTCGGGTTGGATGATTCGTTCGTCGATCTGGGGGGTAATTCGTTGGCGGCGACGCGGTTGGTGGCGCGGTTGTCGGCGCGGTTGGGGTATCGGGTGGCGGTGCCGGTGGTGTTCGAGACGTCGTCGGTGCAGGAGTTGGCGGCCCGTGTCGATATCGACACCGCCGGTGCCGGTGCCGGGACTGTGGTGTTGGCGGTGCGGGAGCGTCCGGAGCGGGTGCCGTTGTCGTTGGCGCAGCAACGCATGTGGTTCCTCAACCGTGTCGATTCGTCTGCGGCCTATAACATTCCGGTCGTCGTCCGGTTCACCGGAGCGCTCGACGCAGACGCGCTCGGCCGTGCGATCGATGACGTCGTGGCCAGGCACGAGTCGTTGCGGACGGTCTACCCGGAGGTCGACGGCCGTCCCGTACAGCACATTCTCGGTGCGGACTCGGTGCGGTCCGTGCTCCTCCCGGTCGACATCTCGCCGGATGCGCTGGCCGGCAGGATCGAACGAGTCGTCTGCACTCGATTCGATGTCACACGTGAGGTCCCGTTCCTCGTCGAACTCCTCCGGACGGCGCCGGAGGAGCACGTGCTCGTCGTCGTGGTGCACCACATCTCCGCCGACGGCTACTCGATGGGGCCGCTGACCCGGGATCTTGCGGCTTGCTACGTCGCCCGACTCTCCGGTTCGGAACCGCGGCTCCCCGAATTGTCCGTGCAGTACGCGGACTACACACTCTGGCAGCGCGAGATCCTCGGCGACGAGTCCGATCCCGGCTCGATGTCCTCCCGACAGATGGATTTCTGGCGTCGCGCCCTCGACGGAATCCCCGACCGGATCGACCTTCCCGCCGATCACCCGCGGCCGAAGGTGCAGTCGTATCGTGGTGCAAGCGTGGATGTCTCGATCGGTACGGAGGTCCACACGGCGCTCCGGGCACTTGCGCAGGATCACGGCGCCACGCCGTTCATGGTGGTTCACGCGGCGTTCGCGGTGTTGCTCTCCCGACTGTCCGGCATGCGCGACATCGTGGTCGGTACTCCCGTCGCGGGACGGAACGACCCGGCACTGGACGACCTCGTCGGAATGTTCGTCAACACCATCGTCTTCCGGGCCGAGGTAGATCTCGCGGAGTCGTTCTCCACTCTGCTCTCCCGGGTCCGGAAGGCGGACCTCGCCGCGTTCGCGCACGCCGACGTGCCGTTCGAGCGTCTCGTCGAGGTGCTCGATCCGGTGCGGTCTCTCGCGCACCACCCGTTGTTCCAGGTCGGATTGTCCTTCCAGAACCTGTCGCGCGCGTATCTCGACCTACCGGGTCTCGAGGCCGAAAGTCTCGCAGCGGAAAGGAACGTCTCCCAATTCGATCTGCACCTGATCCTCGCCGAACGCTACGACGGCGAGGGCGTGGTGGACGGGTTGGCCGGTGTGCTCACCTACGCGACAGATCTCTTCGAGGAGTCCACCGCGCAGGCACTCGCGGACATGTTCGTGCGCCTGGTTCGCGACCTCGTGACCGACCCCACGCGGCCGGTGGGCGACGCACAGATGCTCGACCCCGCGCAACGCACCCGCCTCCTGCACATCTCGGGCGGCCGGCGACACCCGGCCGACGCGCAGACGCTACCGGAGCTCTTCCGCAGAAACGTATCCCGTGTCCGGGAGGCCACCGCGGTGGTCCACCCCGGCGGACGAGCGTCGTACCGGGAATTCGCTGCGCGGGTGAACCGTACGGCACGCGCACTCGTCGCAGCAGGTGTCGGACCCGAGACCCGGGTGGGACTTCTGATGCCGAACTCTCTCGAGCTCGTCGTCGCGATGTTCGCCGTCTCGACGGCCGGCGGCGCCTACGTGCCCCTCGATCCTTCTCTGCCGTCCGGCCGGATCGAACAGATCGTGGACACCGCCCGTCCCGCGCTCGTTCTCCGTTCGTCGAAGACGACCGGCGCAACCCGCACGGTCGATACCCGTGACGCGGTTCTGTTCGACATCGACGACCCGGCGTGGGAAGAGTTGCCGGCGGACGATTTCACCGATGCGGACCGGACTTCGCCGCTGTCACCCGACAATGCGGCCTACGTGCTGTTCACCTCGGGCTCCACGGGAACACCGAAGGGAGTGGTCGTCCCGCACCGGGCGGTGGTGAACCAGCTGGAATGGATCCGTTCCCGGTTCGGAGCGGACCACCGTGAAGTGGCAGTGCTGCACACACCGCCGACCTTCGACCTGTCGGTGTGGGAGTTCTGGGGTGCACTCACTTCCGGTGGATGCCTGGTCGTTCCGCCGCCCGGACGGTATCTCGATCCTGCGGCGATGCTGGCCTTGATGGACCGGGAGGAGGTCACCACCTTCCACTCCGTACCGACCATGCTCGATATGCTCACCGCGGCAGCGACCGGCGGATATCCCGCCTCGTTGCGCCGGGTGCTGTCCATCGGGGAAGCGCTGTCGCCCGCCTCGGCCGAGGGATTCCGGAAGTGCTCGGATGCCGTGCTGACGAATCTCTACGGTCCCACCGAGGCGACCGTCTCGGTCACTGCCCACGAGGTGCGGGAGGACGACCTGCATGTCGTTCCGATCGGTGTGCCCGCATGGAACACGACCGTGCGCGTGCTCGATGGGCGCCTGAACCCGGTTCCGGTGGGGGTCGTGGGCGAGTTGTATCTGGGTGGGGTGCAGCTTGCGCGCGGATACCTCGGCCGTACGGCAGAGACCGCCGCTCGGTTCGTCGCGGACCCGTTCGGCGACGGACGGTTGTACCGCACCGGTGATCTGGTGCGGTGGGTGGAGACATCGGCCGGCACCGAACTCGAGTATGTGGGACGTCGGGACCAGCAGGTGAAGATCCGCGGTTTCCGGGTCGAACTGGCCGAGATCGAGGATGCGCTGCGTTCGTGCCCGGGGGTGATCACCGCCGCTGCGGCGGTGCAGAAAGATGCGGACCGGGGAGACCGGCTGGTGGCCTTCGTCGTGGCGGACGACGACACCGACCTCGACGTGGAAGCGCTACGACCTGCCCTCACCGAGCGGCTGCCGGGATACATGATTCCGACCGCGATCGGCCTGCTCGACCGACTGCCCCGAGGGACCACCGGAAAACTCGACCGCAATGCTCTTCCCGTTCTGCGGGCCGAAGCCGCTCGGTACCGTCCGCCACGGACGGACACCGAAGCAACTGTCGCGTCGGCATTCGCTCGCACGCTCCGGATCGAGCGAGTGGGACGTGACGACGACTTCTTCGCACTCGGCGGCACGTCGTTGCTCGCGATCGCCGTCCACGGCGAGTTGGCGGCTGCGGTGGGGCACACCGTGCCGGTCGAGTGGATCTTCGACAGTCCTGTGGTCGCCGATCTCGCGGAACGGATCGATCGCACCGACCCGACCGGCGAGGACGGGCGCAGGGCAGCTTTCGACATCGTGCTACCGCTGCGCACACCGGATGCCGATGGTCCACCGGTGTTCTTCGTGCATCCCGTCGTAGGCCTGGCGTGGAGTTTCGCCGGGCTGGCCGAGTACGTGGAGGACGGACGCCCGGTCTACGGACTGCAGTCACCGGCACTGTCGGGTGACGCGCCGTTACCCGGGACCATCGAGGAATGGGCCGCCGTCTACGTCGAGGCCGTTCGTGAAGTCCGGCCCGCCGGTCCGTATCACCTCGTCGGTTGGTCGATGGGTGGCGTCATCGCTCACGAGATGGCGGTCCGGTTGCAGCGCGCGGGCTCGATCGTCTCGTCGCTGACCCTCCTCGACGCGCACGTACGGATCGTCCTGACCGATCGGGTCGATCCGGCGGAGGTCGCGATGGCAGGCCTGATCGGGGCCGGGCAGGGTGGCGACACACCACCCGCGGGTATGTTTCGTTTCACAAACAACCCGGCGGACGACAACGGGCCGGCGCTCGGGTCGCTTCCCCTCGACGGGATTCTGCGCGGCATAACCCACTCCTTCGAGGTGCTCGAAGGTCACACACCGGGCCTGTTCGACGGGAACATGTTGTTCGTCGAGGCCGGGAAATCCTCCCGCCGGGAACAGCCTTCGCTTCGGGAATGGGATCCGTTCGTCACCGGTCGCGTGGTGCGGCACATCGTGGACGTCGATCACTGGGGCATCACCTCCGATGAAGGATGCCGTGAGATCGGGCCGATCCTGGCGAAGTTCACCAGCGGTGAGAATGTCCGAATTGCCCAGTCGGGCAACCGGGGAGGCGGAGTCGGTCCGTCCGTTCGAGTGGAGCCCTAGCCCGGCCTGTGCCAGACTCGATCACGATCGGCAGATGTGGACCGGTAGTCGGGGACCAGTCCACACAGATGCTCGATCGATGGGCGCCGCGAACTCTCGCGACGTCTGGTTCTGCGTACCCCCGGCGAGATCGGGGAGGGCATGACCACCAGTGCAATCGGGCCGGAATCGAGTCCGGCGGTGTCCGCAGACGCTCACCGACAGCGCGGTTCTCGCCGGTGGAATCACCGTCTACGCCGCCGTCCCGCGACCGCGCTTCTCCCGCATCTGCTGGCCGCGACGGTCGAGCGCGATCCTTCCGGTATCGCGATGCTCTCCGAATCGGGATCGACGACCTACGCGGAACTCGACGCCGCTTCGTCACGTCTGGCGCGACTGCTGATCGGCCGTGGTATCGGCCCCGAGGACGTCGTGGCGCTGGCTTTCGTCCGGTCGCCGGAATCGGTGGTCGCCACCTGGGCCGTCGCCAAGACGGGCGCGGCCTTCGTTCCCGTCGACCCCACATACCCGCCCGATCGGGTCGAGCACATGGTGGTCGACTCCGGCGCTGTTACCGGACTGACCCTTTCGGACACCGCTTCCTCGTTGCCGGAGACCGTCGAGTGGCTGCGGATCGATGCACCGGACGTGTCGTCCGAAGCGGAGGCGCTGGCCTCGGCCCCGGTGGGCTTCGACGAGCGACGCGGTCCGCTGCGACCGGACAACGCCGCCTACGTCATCTACACGTCCGGTTCGACCGGACGGCCCAAGGGTGTGGTCGTCACCCATACAGGTCTCGCGAACTTCTGTGCGGAGCAGGTCGAACGCTACGGCCTGACGGCCGATTCGCGCACCCTGCACTTCGCATCGCCGAGTTTCGACGCTTCCGTACTCGAACTGCTCCTGGCGGTCGGGGCGTCGTCGACCATGGTCGTGACGCCGCGCTCGGTCTTCGGCGGTGGCGAATTCGCAGAATTCGTTCTGCAACACGGGGTCACCCACGCCTTCGTCACTCCGGCCGCGTTGTCCTCGGTGGACCCGTCCGGGCTCGGCGTGCTGAACACGGTCGTCGTCGGTGGTGAGGCATGCCCGCCCGAACTGGTGACGCGATGGGCTCCCGGACGCCGATTCTTCAACGGCTACGGCCCCACCGAGACGACGATCATGTCGAACATCTCGGACGAACTCGCTCCCGGCGACCGGGTGACGATCGGGCCCCCGATCCGCAACGTGTCGGAGTCCGTGCTGGACTCGCGTCTGCATCCGGTTCCCGCAGGTGTCGTGGGGGAACTGTACGTCTCGGGTCCGGGCGTGGCCCGCGGCTATCACGGACGTCCCGGATTGACGGCGACACGATTCGTCGCGGCTGCCGGAGGCACACGGATGTACCGCACCGGTGACGTCGTCCGTGGACCCGAAAGCGCCGATGCGGGCATCGTCTACGTGGGCCGCAACGACTTCCAGGTGAAGGTGCGCGGTTTCCGCATCGAACTCGGGGAGATCGACGCGGCGCTGTCGTCCTTCCCGGGAGTGGATTTCGCCGTCACCCTCGGCCGTCCGACACCTGCCGGGGAGACACGCCTCGTGGCGTACGTGCACGGTGCCGGTGCGGCGCTCGATGCGGATGTCCTCACCCGCCACGTCGCAGACCTGCTTCCGGCGTACATGGTTCCCGCAGCGGTCGTCGTCCTCGACCGGATTCCCCTCACCCCGTCCGGCAAGGTCGACCGCGCCGCCCTGCCGGCACCCGGGATCACGGCCGCCGAGTTCCGTTCCCCCGCGACGGTATCGGAACGGACGATCGCCGAGGTGTTCGCCGACGTCCTCGGGGTGGACCGGGTCGGGCTCGACGACAACTTCTTCGATCTCGGCGGCAACTCGCTGCTCGCGACCTCCGTCACCGGTCGTCTCCGGACACGGCTCGGAGTCACGGTCGGTGCCGCGGCGCTGTTCGAGGAACCGACCGTCGCGGGACTCGCGTGCCGCCTCGACGCCACCTCGGCCGGCGGAACGGTGCCGCTCGTCGCACGGCTCAGACCCGCACGCCTGCCCCTGTCCTACGCTCAGCAGCGCATGTGGTTCCTCAACCGCCTCGATCCCGAGTCCGCCGTCTACAACATTCCGCTGGCGGTCCGGCTCGCGGGCACCCTCGACATCGACGCGATGCGTACGGCGTTCGCCGACATCGTCGAACGTCACGAGACGCTGCGCACGGTCTACCCGGAGGTCGACGGTACCGGGGAACAGCGCATCCTCGAACCCGGGAGGGTCGCGGTCGACGTGCCGGTGGAGCAGATTCCGGCAGAGGCACTGGTCGAGCGGCTCGCGGCCGTCGCCGGACGTGGTTTCGACGTGACCGCGGAGGTGCCGGTCCGCGCGCACCTGTTCGAGACCGGAACCGACGACCACGTGCTCATGCTCGTGATGCACCACATCGCCGGTGACGGCACGTCGCTCGCGCCGCTCGTGCGCGATCTCGTGACCGCGTACACCGCCCGCGCCGGAGGCCGTCCGCCGGCGTGGACGCCGCTGCCGGTGCAGTACGCCGACTACACGCTGTGGCAGCGCGAGGTCCTCGGCAGCGACGACGATCCCGGGTCCGTCGCCGGCCGGCAACTGGCGTACTGGACCGAAGCGCTCGCCGGTATCCCCGACCACCTCGACCTCGCCACCGACCACGTCCGCCCCGCCATCCTCGGCTCGGGTGGCGGCACCGTGCGCACCGAACTCGACGGCAACACCTACGAGTCGATCACCGCGCTGGCACGCCGCACCGGGACGACGCCGTTCATGGTCGTCCACGCCGCGCTCGCGGCGCTGCTGGCGCGACTGTCGAACACCCACGACGTGGTGATCGGGACGCCCGTCGCGGGTCGATCGGCACCCGAGCTCGACGACCTCGTGGGCATGTTCGTCAACATGCTCGCCCTGCGTACCGACGTCGACCTCGGCGCGTCCTTCACCGAACTGCTCGGCCAGGCGCGCCGGGTGGACATCGCGGCCTTCGACCACGCCGACGTCCCGTTCGAGCGGCTCGTGGAGGTGCTCGACCCGGTTCGGTCGCCGGCGCGCCATCCCCTCTTTCAAGTGGGCCTGTCGTACCACAATTTCACCCTCGACGCGCTCGAGTTGCCGGGCCTGCGGGTCGAACCGCTCGACGCCTCGTCCTCGTCGGTCCGGTTCGACCTCCACGTCACGATCGTCGACCGCGGCGTGAACGGCGGACCCGGCGGGTTCGACATCGAATTCGGTTACGCCACCGACCTGTTCGACGAGTCGTCCGTCCGCCGCATGGTCGACCGCTATCTGCGGATCCTGTCGGTCGTCGCCGACGACGCGGACGTCGTGGTCGGCGACATCGACCTGCACGATCCCGACCAGCTCGCCGCCATGCTCGAAGCATGGGAGGCCGAGCAGGTCGCGGTGGGCCCCGGCCGGACCCTCGCCGACCTGTTCGCCGACCAGGTCCGCTCAACACCGTCGGCCTGCGCGCTCGTCGATGCGAAGAGCGAACTCACCTACGGTGAATTCGCCACGCGGGTACGCCGTCTCGCACGGATGCTGATCGAACACGGAGTCGGTCCCGAGACGGTCGTCGCCCTCCCCATCCGTCGTTCGATCGATCTCGTCGTCGCGATGTATGCCGTCGTCGAGGCCGGCGGAGCGTACCTGCCGCTCGACCCCGACCATCCCCGCGAGCGGATCGAGTACATCGTGGAGTCGGCCGACCCGGCATGTGTGCTCACCACCGGCCGCGACCGGATCGACCTCCCCGGTGACCGCCCGACGATCGAGGTCGACACGGTCGATCTCGCCGCGTACGACGGTCGCGCCTTGCGGAACTCCGACCGTCTCGCACCCCTGCGCGCCGGGAACGCGGCGTATGTGATCTACACCTCGGGCTCGACCGGCCGTCCGAAGGGAGTCGTCGTCTCGCACGAGGCGATCGTCAATCAGCTGGTCTGGAAGAAGAACGAGTACCGGCTCGGCGAGGGGGACGCGGTCCTCCTCAAGACCGCCGCGACCTTCGACCTGTCGGTGTGGGAGTTCTGGTCGGCGCCGACCTCGGGTGCGAAGCTCGTCATCGCGTCGCCCGACGGACACCGTGACCCCGCCTACCTCAACGACTTGATCCGCCGCGAGAACGTGACGACCCTGCACGTCGTCCCCTCGATGCTCGATGCGCTGCTCGACGACGCAGAAGGAGAACTGCCGGGTTCGCTACGACGCGTCCTGGCGATCGGCGAGGTACTTCCGGTCGACACCGCGGAGCGCACCCTCGAGCACTCCGACACGGACCTCGTCAACCTCTACGGTCCGACCGAAGCGGCGGTCTCGGTGACAGCTCACCGAGTCACCGAGACGGCGGAAACATCCGTGCCCATCGGGTCGCCGATCCCCAACACGCAGGTGTTCGTCCTCGACGACCGCCTGCATCCGGTGCCTCCGGGTGTCGCGGGAGAGCTGTATCTCGCCGGTGCCCAGCTCGCTCGCGGTTACCTCGGGCGTCCCGAGCTCACCTCCGAACGGTTCGTGGCGAACCCGTTCGGTGCACCCGGTACGCGTCTGTACCGCACCGGCGACGTCGTGCGCTGGCGGTTCGACGACGACGGGCTGTCGGGCACGCTCGAATACCTCGATCGCGCCGACTTCCAGGTGAAGGTGCGGGGTTTCCGCATCGAACTGGGGGAGATCGAATCGGCGTTGCGTGCGCTTCCGCAGGTTCGTGACGCCGTCGTCACTGTGCAGAACGGCGATCGGATCGTGGCATTCGTGGTTCCCGTCGCCGAATCCCCCGACATCGCGTCGATCCGCGCCGCGCTGACCCGGACACTGCCGTCCTACATGGTCCCCCAGGGCTTCGTCACGCTCGACGTCCTGCCGCTCAACGCCAACGGTAAGCTCGACCGCAAGGCTCTTCCGGAAGCGGAGGTCGCCTCGGCGCCGTATCGCGCCCCGCGCAGCCGCACGGAGACGGTCGTCGCCTCGATCTACGCGGAAGTGCTCGGTACCCGGGACCGCGTGGGTCTCGACGACGACTTCTTCGGAATCGGGGGCAACTCGCTCAGCGCCGTGAAAGTCGCCGCACGCTTGCGGGACGTCCTCGACGCCCACGTCGAATTGCCCTGGCTCTTCCTGCATTCGGGCGTCGAGGAACTCGCCGCCCGGATCGATGCGCACGGCGACTCGGCGCGAGACGCACTCGGCGACTCGGCGCGAGACGCACTCGGCGACGCAGGCCTGGATCTCGTTCTACCCCTGCGTGCCGGTGGGGAGGGTGCGCCGGTGTTCTGCATCCATCCCGTGACGGGACTCGCATGGGGCTTCGCCGGTCTCGTCCCGTATCTGGGCGACCGTCCCGTCTACGGCCTGCAGTCGCCCGCCCTCGGGGCGAGTGGCGCTCTCCCCTCGAGCATCGATGCGTGGGCGGACGAGTACGCCCGGCGTATCCGGGAGATCCACCCGCACGGTCCCTACCATCTCGTCGGCTGGTCGATGGGAGGCATCCTCGCCCAGGCCGTCGCGATACGACTGCGCCGCGCCGGGCAGGAGGTTCCGACCCTCGCGCTGCTCGACGCCTACCCGGAGACACGAGGCGCTGCGGCTCCGGAGCGGGCGACCGCACCCACCGTCGCCGAGGTCCTCGGTTTCGGCAGGGACGTCCCGGAGGCCTCGGTGCCCTTCACCGAGCTCACCCCCGAGAACGCGCAGAAGATCGTCGAGGGTCTACCGGCCCCGTTCGACGTACTCACCCCGGAGCGGATCGAACGGATCGTCGAGGGTGTGCGTCACTCCTACACCCTCCTCGCGTCACATCGACCCGAGGTCTACGACGGGGACCTGACGGTCTTCGTCGCCGAGGCCGACCGCTCCGCGTCATCCGCAGAGACGTGGTACCCGTTCGTGAACGGACTGGTGACCACGCGCGAGGTCCCCGTCTCCCACTGGGACCTCGCCACCCGGAAGGCTTGGGCCGTGATCGGTCCCGCCCTCGGCCGACGGCTCGATTCGGGGCGCTGACCGGCAAGAACTCGATATCTCTGCCACATGGGGCGAACCGCCGAGGGTCGCCCCATGCGGACGTGCCCGAGGCTCGTCGTAACATGACGCCTTGCCCCGCGATGCTCTAATGGGGCAACTGACCACCCGGTCACAACGGGTGGTCGCGGCCGAAACGGGACGTTCGAGGGAATCGGTACCAGTGGTGAGTGAGTTCTCGCGCGAGGTCGGCGGGCAGCAGGGGGACGAGGCTCGGACGAACCTCGACGACGTCCGGAACGCCGATCCGGCACGGACGGACCGCGGCAGCCGGCCCCGTCGGCGCCCTGCCCGGAGGCGCGGACCGCGTGCCGTGCTCCTTCCGCAGTTGCTGGCGGCTGCCGTGGAACGAGACCCGGCGGCCACGGCCGTGGTCTTCGGCGACCGTTCCCTGACCTACGCCGAACTCGACGCCGCGTCGTCGCGAACGGCTCGTCTCCTGATCAACCGGGGGGTCGGCCCGGAGGACGTGGTCGCGGTATCGCTCGCCCGTTCGATCGAGTCCGTGCTCGCGGTGTGGTCGGTCGCCAAGTCGGGCGCGGCATTCGTTCCCGTCGACCCGAACTATCCGGCAGACCGCATCGAGTTCATGATCGACGACTCCGGTGCACGCCTGGGTCTGACCCGGTCGGCCTCGGTGGCCGCGCTGCCCGAGACCGTCGAGTGGATCGCGCTCGACGATCCGCAGACGATCACCGATGCCGACGCTCTGCCGTCCGCTCCCGTGAGCTTCGACGAGCGGGTGCTGCCGCTGCGGGCCGAGAACCCGGCCTATGTCATCTACACCTCGGGTTCGACGGGCCGGCCGAAGGGCGTCCCCGTCACCCACACGGGCCTCGACGACCTCGCGCAGGAAGTCGCGGCACGCTTCGATCTGACACCGCAGTCGCGCGTGCTGCACGTGGCGTCGCCGAGCTTCGACGCGTCGGTCTTCGAATGGTTGATGACGATCTCCGTCGGCGCGACCATGGTCGTCGCACCGCCCACCGTGTTCGGCGGGGACGAGCTCGCCGAACTGCTACGCCGCGAGCGCGTGACGCACGCCGTGATCACCCCGGCCGTGCTGACCTCGATCGACCCGAGCACTCTGACCGATCTGGAGATGGTGCTCTCCGCTGGTGAGGCATGTCCGCCGGATGTCGTGGAGCGCTGGGCACCCGGGCGCCGATTCTTCAACGGCTACGGACCGACCGAGTCGACGATCATGACGCACTGCAGCGGGCCGCTCGAACCGGGACGGCCCGTGACGATCGGTACGCCGGTTCGCAATCTGAGCGCGTCCGTCCTCGACGCCCGCCTGAATCCGGTCGCTCCCGGCGTGGCCGGTGAACTGTACGTGTCCGGGACGGCTCTGGCCAGAGGCTATCGGGGACGCCCCGGTCTGACCGCAGAACGATTCGTCGCAGGGCCGGGCGGTACCAGGCTCTACCGTACCGGCGATCTCGTCCGTACCTCCCGCGGCACGAACGGCGAATTGATCTACCTGGGACGCAACGACTTCCAGGTCAAAATCCGCGGTTTCCGAGTCGAACTCGGTGAGATAGACGCAGCGCTCGCCGCCTGTGACGGAATCGATTTCGCGATGACGGTGGGTCGCGAGACGCCGGCGGGTCAAGCGCAGTTGGTGTCCTACCTGCACTCCTCGGAGGGGGTGGGGATCGACACCCGCGTGGTTACCGAAGAGATATCGAACGTTCTTCCGTCGCATATGGTTCCGTCGGTGATCGTCGTACTGGACGAGATCCCGCTGACGCCGTCCGGCAAGGTCGATCGCGCGGCGCTGCCGGACCCCGATCCGGTGACCGTCGAGTTCCGCCCGCCTGTCACGGATACCGAGATCGCTGTCGCCGAGGAGTTCGCGACGCTGCTCGGCCTGGAACGGGTGGGTCTCGACGACGACTTCTTCGATCTCGGCGGCAACTCGCTCGTGGCGACCCGGGTGGCGGCCCGGCTCGGTGAACGCCTCGACACCCGTGTGCCGGCCCGACTGTTGTTCGAGGGCTCGACCGTGGCTGCGCTCGCCGCGCTGATCGAACCCCTCGGCACCGGCGGCCGTATCCCGCTCACCGCCGGTACGCGGCCCGAGACGATTCCGCTGTCGCTCGCCCAGCAACGGATGTGGTTCCTCAGCCGGTTCGACACCGGCTCGGCAGCGAACAACATTCCCGTCGCGCTCCGGCTGCGCGGGGCGCTCGACGTCGACGCACTCCGCGCGGCGATCGCCGACCTCGTGGATCGGCACGAAACGCTCCGCACCGTCTACCCCGATCGCGACGGGGTGGGCAGTCAGGTGATCCTTCCCCCGTCGGCGGCCACCCCGACTGTGCGTGTCGAGGACGTCCCGGTCTCCGAAGTGGAGAACCGCGTCCTGCGCACCGTGTCGGCCGGTTTCGACGTGACGACGGAGGTGCCGCTGCGGCTCGAACTCCTGCGGGTCGCGCCCGACGAGCACGTCCTGGTCATCGTCGTCCACCACATCGCCGCAGACGGGGCGTCCACCGAACCGTTCGTACGCGACCTCGTCACCGCCTACCTCGCCCGCACCGCCGGAGCGGTCCCCGGCTGGCAACCGCTCGCCGTGCAGTACGCCGACTACACCCTGTGGCAGCGTGCGGTGCTCGGCTCCGAGGACGATCCTGATTCTCCGGTGGCGAAGGAGATCGCGTACTGGACGTCCGTTCTCGCCGACCTACCGGACCGGCTCGAACTCCCTACGGACCGGCCCCGGCCGGTCGAGGCGTCGGGCCGCGGCGCCACCGTCGATTTCGAGATCGATCCGGCACTGCACGTGGCCGTCGCCGAACTCGGCCGGGCAGCGGGATGTTCGCCGTTCATGGTCGTCCACGCAGCCTTCGCGGTGTTGTTGTCGAGGATCTCGGGCGCACGCGACATCGCGATCGGCACACCCGTCGCCGGGCGTGGCGAGCAGGCCCTCGACGACCTCATCGGCATGTTCGTCAACACCCTTGTGCTGCGGACCGACATCACGCCCGACCTGACCTGCGCCGAGCTCCTGCACCGGGTCCGCGATACCGACATCGACGCATTCGCGCACGTCGATCTGCCGTTCGAGCGGCTCGTGGAGATCCTCGATCCGGTCCGCTCCGCGGGGCACCACCCGCTCTTCCAGGTCGCCTTGTTCTTCCAGAACATGGCGCAGCCCGAACTCGCGCTGCACGATCTCGAGCTCGTACCTGTGGATCTCGGCGGAAACATCGCCAAGTTCGATCTCCAGCTCACGGTGACCCCCCGGGAGGTGGACGGGCACCCCGCCGGAATCGGAGCCCAGTTCACCTACGCCACCGATCTTTTCGACGACTCGACCGTTCGCGCCCTGGCGGATCGCTTGGTGTCGGTGCTCGGAGCCTTCGCGAGCGACGCCGACATCCCGGTCGGGGAGATCGACCTGCTGACCCCGCACGAGCGTCATGCACTCACCGTCGGGGTCAACGCGACCGACCATCCGACGGACACGGGGACACTGCTGTCACGTTATCGAGCCCAGGTCGACCGCGTCCCGGGAGCGACCGCGGTCCTCTTCGGCGACGAGTCGCTCACCTATGCCGAGTTCGACGCACGCGTCAACCGACTCGCGCGGCACCTGATCTCGTCCGGGGTCGGACCCGAATCGCTCGTGGCCCTGGGGATCCGGAGGTCGATCGATCTCGTGGTCGCCATGTACGCGGTCGTCACCGCCGGCGGCGCCTACGTGCCGCTCGATCCCGACCATCCGGCCGATCGGATCGGTCACATCCTCGACACCGCCCGACCGGTGTGTGTGCTCAGCACGAGCGCGGACGCCGGCGACCTCCCCGAGGGAATCGCCCCGATCCTCCTCGACACCCTGGAGGCGGATGGGTACGACGCGCATCCTGTCCGGGAGGACGAACTGCGCGGCACCGTACAGCCCGCATCACCGGCCTACGTGATCTTCACATCGGGTTCGACGGGACGGCCGAAGGGTGTGTCCGTCCCCCACGAAGCGATCGTCAACCAGCTCGAGTGGATGGCTGCCGAGTACGACATCGCCGGGAGCGATGTGTACCTGCAGAAGACCGCCACGACCTTCGACGTCTCGCTCTGGGGCTACTTCCTGCCACTGCGCACCGGGGGCACCCTCGTCGTGGCGCCGCACGACGCCCATCGCGACCCGGCCTGGGTGGCGGATGCCGTCACACGCCACCGCGTCACCCTCACCGATTTCGTCCCGTCGATGCTCACCGTCTTCGCCGCACAGGCACCCGCCGGCAGCTGCGCGAGCCTGCGGCACGTGTTCGTCATCGGAGAGGCACTGCCGCCGGAAACGGTGTCGGCCTTCCGCCGGCTCGGCGATGCGGCGCTCCACAATCTCTACGGCCCGACCGAGGCGGCGGTCTCGGCGACCTACTGGCCGGCCGACGGCGACGGTCACTCCGTGCCGATCGGTGTGCCCGAATGGAACGTGCAGGTCTACGTCCTCGACTCGCGTCTGGCTCCCACACCCGTCGGGACGCCGGGTGAGCTGTATCTCGGCGGGGTTCAACTCGCTCGGGGTTACGAGAAGCGCCCCGACCTGTCCTCCGACAGGTTCGTCGCGAGTCCGCTCGGACGACCGGGGAGCCGGATGTACCGCACCGGCGACCTCGTGCGGTGGCGTCGTACCGCTGCGGGAGAGCTCGTCCTGGACTATCTGGGTCGCACCGACTTCCAGGTCAAGTTCCGCGGCCAGCGCATCGAGCTCGGCGAGATCGAGACGGCTCTGCTCGGCTGCGCCGAGGTATCGCAGGCAGTCGCGCTCGTCGTGCCCACATCCACCGGTGAGCAACTGGTCGCGTACGTCGTGCCGGCACCGGGACACACCGTCGACCGGGCGGCGCTGCTCGATGCGGTGAAGAAGACGTTGCCTTCCTACATGGTGCCCTCGGCCGTCGTCGCGCTCGACGAGTTCCCCTTGAACACCAGCGGGAAGCTCGACCGCAAGGCCCTGCCCGCACCGGTCTTCGAAGCACGCGAGTTCCGCGCGGCCCGTACCCCGATCGAGGAGATCGTGGCAGGTGTCTACGCCGACGTGCTCGGCGTGGCCCGGGTGGGTGCCGACGACGACTTCTTCGAACTCGGCGGCAACTCGCTCGTCGCGACGCAGGTCGCCGCGCGGCTCGGTGCCGCCCTCGGCGCGCGCGTCGCGGTGCGGTCGCTTTTCGAACATCCCATAGTCGAATCCCTCGCGGCCCACATCGAGTCGTCGGCGGCCGGTGCCGCAGCCATCCCGCTCACGGCACGCCCCCGGCCCGACCACGTGCCGCTCTCGCTGGCACAGCAGCGGATGTGGTTCCTCAACCGGTTCGAACCGGACTCGGCGGTGAACAACCTGCCGCTCGTGATCCGGCTGCGCGGATCGCTGGACCTCCACGCCCTGCGCGGCGCGGTCGGCGACGTGGTGCTGCGGCACGAATCCCTGCGGACCGTCTACCCGGAGACCGACGGCATCGCCCACCAGGTCGTCCTCCCGGCGGCGTCCGTCGTTCCCGACATCGAACCGTCCGAGGTCGATCCCACCGACATCCTGGACGAGGTCGCCGCGATCCTCGACGCCGGTTTCGACGTCACTACAGAGGTTCCGCTGCGGATCCGGCTGCTGCGTGTCGCCGCCGACGACCACGTGCTCGTCGTGGTGCTCCACCACATCAGCGGCGACGGCTTCTCGATGGGCCCGCTCGCCCGCGACGTCATGGTCGCCTACGGTGCCAGAACCGAAGGGCTGCAGCCGAACTGGTCACCGCTTCCGGTCCAGTACGCCGACTACACCCTGTGGCAGCGGGAGGTGCTCGGCTCCGAGGACGATCCCGAGTCGCCCATCGCCCGCCAGCTCGCCTACTGGCGCCACGCCCTGAAGGGCATCCCGGAGCAGATCGACCTGCCCGCCGACCGTCCGCGGCCGGCCGTCGCCTCGGGCCGGGGTGCGAACACCGCCGTGGAGATCGACGCGTGGACGCACGCGGCACTCGACCGCCTCGCGCGGGAGCGCGGCGCGTCGCTGTTCATGGTCTTCCACAGCGCCCTGGCGGCCCTCCTCGCTCGGCTGTCGGGCACCGAGGACGTCGTGATCGGCGCCCCCATCGCCGGACGCGGTGAGCAGCTGCTCGACGACATGATCGGCATGTTCGTCAACACGCTCGTACTGCGGAGCGAGGTGCGCCCCGCCGACACCTTCGCCGATCTCCTCGGACGGGTGCGCGAGAGCGACCTCGGCGCGTTCGGGCACGCCGACCTGCCGTTCGAGCGGCTCGTGGAGGTCCTCGACCCGGAACGATCGCAGGCACGCCACCCGTTGTTCCAGGTCGCCCTGACCTTCCAGAATCTCGGGCAGTCCCGCTTCGAACTGCCGGGGCTGGCCGTCGAAGGCTTCGACGTCCCGGTCGCCCACGCCAAGTTCGACCTGCAGGTCACCGTCGTCGAGAGGTTCGACGCCGACGGTACTCCCGGCGGCTTCGACGTTGTGCTGACCTACGCCGTCGACCTGTTCGACGAGGCAACCATGCGCCTCTTCGGCGACCGTCTCGGCCGGATGCTCGCGGCGGTGGCGACGGATCCCGAGTCCGTGATCGGCGACGTCCCACTGCTCGACCCGGCGGAACGCACCGAGGTGCTCGAGGCGTGGAACGAGTCCGGCACCCGAGTCCCCGACGTCACGCTCGTGGACCGCTTCCGCGAGGCCGCCGAGGCGCATCCGGATTCGGTCGCCGTGACCTTCGGCGACCGGCAGCTCACCTACGCCGAACTGTCCGCGCGGGTCAACCGCCTGGCGCGCGAACTCGTCGACCGCGGTGTCCGTCCCGACACCCTCGTCGGAGTCGCGTTGCCGCGCACGGAGGAACTCGTCGTCGCGCTGCTCGCGGTGCAGCAGGCCGGCGGTGGCTATCTGCCGATCGACCTCACCTACCCGGCCGAGCGTCTGACCTTCATGCTCGAGGACGCGGCGCCGGTGTGTGTGCTCGTGGCGGGGGAGCCGGATGCGCTGCCCGCCACCGACGTCCCGGTGATCGACCTCGAACGGCTCGACCTGTCGACGCGGTCGGCCGATCCGCTCTCCGACGACGAGCGCGCGGCACCGCTGCGCAGCGACAACCTCGCCTACGTCATCTACACCTCCGGTTCCACAGGCCGGCCCAAGGGCGCGCAGATCCCGCACCGCACGGTGCTCGAACTGTTCGAGAACACCGCGCCCGCCTTCGGATTCGACGCCGACGACGTGTGGACCCTGTTCCACTCCTACGCCTTCGACTTCTCCGTGTGGGAGCTGTGGGGTCCGCTGCTCCACGGTGGTCGTCTCGTGGTCGTCGACTACCACACCTCCCGCTCCCCGGAGGACTTCCACGCCCTCCTGCGGCGCGAGAAGATCACGGTGCTCAACCAGACCCCGTCGGCTTTCTACCAGCTCGCCGAGGCGGACGCCGTTGTGGCCGAGCAGGATCCGGATGCGCAGCCGCTGTCCCTGCGGTACGTCGTGTTCGGTGGCGAGGCACTCGATCTGCGTCGCCTGGCCGGCTGGTATCGGCGGCACGGGGATTCAGGGCGAGCGCCGCGCCTGGTCAACATGTACGGCATCACCGAAACCACCGTGCACGTCTCCCATCTCGAACTGTCCTCCGCCGACGTCGACAACCCCGCGAGCACCGTCGGCCGCGCGATCCCCGGCCTCGGCATCTACGTGCTCGACGCCCGTCTGCAGCCCGTCCCGGTGGGCGTGCCCGGCGAGATCTACGTCCGCGGTGGCCAGCTCGCACGCGGCTATCTCGGTCGTGCCGAGCTGACCTCCGGGCGGTTCGTCGCCGATCCCTACGGTGCGCCGGGTTCGCGCATGTACCGCACCGGTGACGTCGCCCGATGGAACGCGCACGGGCAGCTCGAATACGCCGGTCGCAGCGACCTACAGGTACAGCTGCGTGGCTTCCGCATCGAACTCGGCGAGATCGAGGCGGCACTGACCGGTGTGGAGGGTGTCGCGCACGCCGTCGCGTCCGTGTGGTCGGACGAGCACATGGGGGAGAAGCTCGTCGGTTACGTCGTGCCGCGGGCCGGGCACACGGTCGCCCCGTCCGAGGTGCTCGAGCGGGTGGGCGAGTTCCTCACCGGCTACATGGTTCCCGACGCAGTGCTCGTGCTCGACGAGTTGCCGCTGACCCCGAACGGCAAGCTCGACCGCAGGTCGCTGCCCGCGCCGGTGTTCACCAGCGACCGCGAGTTCCGGGCGCCGCGGACCCCCACGGAGGAGACCATCGCCGAGGTCTTCGCCGACGTGCTCGGTCTCGAGCGGGTCGGGCTCGACGACTCGTTCTTCGCTCTCGGTGGCGACAGCATCGTGTCGATCCAGCTGGTGTCCCGGGCGAAGGCGCGCGGTGTCGTGTTCACCCCGCGCGAGGTGTTCGAGCAGCGCACGGTGGCCGGTCTCGCCGAAGTGGCGCGCGCCGGAACGGGATCCGAACCGGTGCTGCGCGAACTCGAAGGCGGCGGCGTCGGCGAGATCCCGCTCACCCCGATCGTGCGGTACATGGTCGAGCGTGGCGGCGGTTTCGACCGCTACACGCAGACCATCGCACTCGAACTGCCCGCCGGTATCGGACGCAGCGACGTCGTGACGACGATCGCCGCCGTGGTGGGCCGGCACGACATGCTCCGGGCATGCTTGCGGGACGACGGTTCCGGTGAGTGGGTGCTGTCGACCTCCGCGCCGGGAAGTGTCGACGTCGACGCGCTCGTGACGCGCGTCGAGGTTCCCGCGGAGGCCGGCGACGAGCAGTGGGCCGAGATCGCCGCGCGCGAAGTCGACGCTGCCGAGGGGCGTCTCGCTCCGTCGCAGGGCATCGTCACGCAGTTCGTCTGGCTCGACCCCGCTGCCGGGGCGGCACGGACCGGACGGCTGATCGTGGTGGCGCACCACCTCGTCGTCGACGGGGTGTCGTGGCGGATCCTGGTGCCCGACTTCGTCACCGCGTGGGCACAGATCAGCCACGGGCAGCAGCCCGCCCTCCAGCCCGTCGGCACGTCGTTCCGCACCTGGGCTCACGCCCTTGTCGACGGTGCCGCCGGACGAGTGACGGAGCTGCCGTTGTGGACGTCCGTTCTCGACGGACCCGACCCGCTGCTCGGCGATCGCCCGTTCGACCCGTCGGTCGACCTGGCGTCGACGGTCGTGAAGGTGCCGGTCCGGGTCGACGCGGCGACCACCGAGACACTGCTGACCACCCTGCCCGAGCTCTACCACGGCTCGGTCAACGACGTGCTGCTCACGGGTCTCGCGCTGGCCCTGGCCGAGTGGCGTCGGGCGCGGGGCACGGACGTGCGGTCGGCACTGATCCGTCTCGAGGGCCACGGTCGCGAGGAGGACGTCGTCCCGGGCTCGGACCTCTCGCGCACCGTCGGCTGGTTCACGACGATGTTCCCCGTGCGGCTCGACCTGTCCGACGTCGACCTCGACGACGCGGCGGCCGGTGGTGCGAGCGCGGGTGCGGCATTGAAGGTGGTCAAGGAGGATCTCCGCCGCGTCCCCGACAAGGGCATCGGCTACGGCCTGCTCCGGTACTGCAACCCCGAGACGTCCGCTCGTCTCGCCGCGACGCCCGCCGGGCAGATCAGCTTCAACTATCTCGGCCGGCTCGACGCCGGTGAGGTCTCGACCGACCGGGTGCCGGAACTCGGGTGGCTGCCCGCCGGCGACCTCGGGGACCTGTCCGGAACCGATGATCCCGACGCCCCGGCCCTCGCCGCCGTCGACATCAACGCCGTCGTCCTCGGAGGCGAACTCGGAGCGAACTTCGGCTACGCGTCCGGTCTGCTCGACCGCGCCGACGTCGAGGACCTCGCACAGCGCTGGGTGCGTGCACTCGAAGCCCTCGCGGCGCACGCCACGCGCCCGGAAGCCGGGGGACGGACCCCGTCCGACCTGTCGCTGGTCGACGTCACCCAACGCGACATCGACCTGTGGGAGTCGCGGTACCGCGGCGCGGCGGACGCCTGGCCGCTCGCTCCGCTCCAGGCCGGCCTGCTCTACCACGCACTCCTGGCGGAGGGGCACTCCGATGCCTACAGCACGCAGGTGCTCGTGCACCTCGCAGGAGTGGTCGACGCGCAGCGGCTGCGCACGGCGGCGGACGCGCTGCTGGGGCGCTACCCGAACCTCCGCACGGCATTCGTCGCGAGCGAATCGGGCATCCCCGTCCAGGTCGTCGTCGACGAGGTCACCCTGCCGTGGCGCGAGGTCGACATCCGGGGCGAGGACTCCGCAGTACTCGCCGATGTGCTGCGAGCGGAACAGGCCGTCGCGTTCGACATGGCCGAGCCGCCGCTGATCCGCTTCGTCCTCGTCCGCACGGGTGACGACAGTTGGACCCTCGCCGTCACGAGTCACCACATCCTGCTCGACGGCTGGTCGATGCCGCTGTTGATGAAGGACCTGCTGGTGCTCTACGCGACCCGCGGTGATGCGGGCGTCCTCGGCCGGGCACCGTCCTACCGGGCGTATCTCGAGTGGCTCGCGCGTCGCGACCACGAGACCTCCGTCGAAGCGTGGATGCGCTCGCTCGACGGGATCGAGGAGCCCACCCTGCTGGCCGGGGGCAACACCGACGGCACGGGCGGCACCCCGGACGAGCACCGGATCGACCTCGGTCGTGAACGGTCCGACCTCCTCGCGGACACGGCCACGCGGCTCGGCGTCACGGTCAACACCGTGCTGCAGGGCGCCTGGGCCGTCCTCCTGGCCCGCACGACCGACCGCGACGACGTCGTATTCGGCACCACCGTGTCGGGCCGGCCCGCGGACCTTCCCGGCGTCGAGGCGATGGTGGGACTGTTCATCAACACCCTCCCGGTGCGGGTGCGCCTCGGCGCCGGCGAGACCGGGCACGATCTGCTCCGCCGCATCCAGGGCGAGCAGGCCGAACTGCTCGATCACCATCACGTCGGGCTCGCCGAGATCCAGCAGCGTGCCGGTACGGGAGCGCTGTTCGACACGCTGCTCGTGTACGAGTCCTATCCGGTCGACCGCAGCGGGATCGAGGCTGCGGGATCGATCGACGGCCTCGTCGTCGCGGGCGTCAACGCCCGGGACGCGACGCACTATCCGCTCACGGCCGTCGTCACCTCCGAGGAGGCGTTGACGCTCGCGTTCAAGTACCGCAGCGACATCCTGGCCGCGGAGGACGTGGCGACGCTGGCCGGCAGGTACGTCCGCATCCTCGATGCGCTCGTCGCCGATCCCGACTCCTCCGTGGACTCGCTGCCGTATCTCGACGCGGCCGAGATCGAGGATCTCGCCGACCGGTGGGGCGGACCCGCGCTGCCCGCGGTGCCGCTCGGTGATCTGCTCGCGGAGACCGCCGCCCGCAACCCCGACGGCATCGCGGTCGTCCACGAGGAACGTTCGCTGACCTACGCCGAACTCGACGCCCGCTCCTCACGGCTGGCACGACTGCTGGTCGCTGTCGGGATCGGCGCGGAGGACGTGATCGCGTTAGGCCTGACTCGTTCGCTCGAGTCGATCATCGCTGTGTGGGCGGTCGCGAGGACCGGTGCCGCCTACGTCCCCGTCGACCCGAACTATCCGGCGGACCGCATCGCGCACATGATCTCCGATTCGGCAGCGGTGCTTGGTCTTACCGTTTCGAGCGAGCGGGATCGTTTGCCCCGCGACATCCCATGGATCGATCTGACCGCGCCTTCGACGCTCGCCGAGCTGAACGGTCTGTCGGACGAACCGTTCGCGGCGAACGAACGAATCCGCCCGGTTCGCCCATCCAACGCCGCCTACGTCATCTACACCTCGGGATCCACGGGTCGTCCGAAGGGTGTCGTGGTGACGAACTCCGGCCTCGCGAATTTCGCGGCGGAGCAACGCGACCGGTACGGGTTGGACACCGCCACCCGGGCGCTGCACTTCGCGTCGCCGAGTTTCGACGCCTCCGTCCTCGAACTCCTGCTCGCGGTGAGTGAGGGCGGAACACTCGTCATCGCCTCCCCGGCTGTCTACGGGGGGCGCGATCTCGCCGATCTGATCCGGTCGGAGGGCGTGACGCACGCCTTCATCACCCCTGCTGCGATCGCATCCCTCGATCCAGAGGGACTCGACGGGCTCCGTGTCCTCGTCGCCGGAGGCGAGGCCGTGCCGCCGGCACTGGTAGCGCGCTGGGCGCCGGGACGGTCGTTCCACAACGGCTACGGCCCCACGGAGACCACGATCATGACCGCCATCAGTGATCCGCTGGTGCCTGGGGAACCGATCACGATCGGCGGACCGATCCGCGGTGTCCGCGCGCTCGTGCTCGACCGGCGACTGCGTCCGGTTCCTGTCGGGGCGGCCGGCGAGTTGTACCTGTCAGGGGTGCAGACGGCACGCGGATACCACCGCCGGGCCGAACTGACCGCGGCGCGTTTCGTCGCCGATCCCTACGTGGCCGGAGAACGTCTCTACCGCACCGGTGACCTGGTCCGGTGGACCGACGACGGACAGATCGTCTACCTGGGGCGATCGGACTTCCAAGTGAAGGTGCGAGGCTTCCGTATCGAACTTGACGAGATCGATGCGGTGCTGCGGCACGAACCGAGCGTGGACTTCGCAGTCACCGTCGCCCGCAGTCACGACACCGGCGGTGTCCGCCTGATCTCGTATGTGACCGCCACCGCCGGCCACGCCGTCGACACGGAGGACCTGCTCCGCGCGGCCGCACGAACGCTGCCACAGCACATGGTGCCCGCCGACATCGTCGTGCTCGACGCCGTGCCGTTGACACCGGTCGGAAAGCTCGATCGCGCGGCGTTGCCGGAGCCGGAGATACGGACCCGTCCGTATCGGGCTCCTCGTACCGCGCTCGAACAGGTCGTTGCGCGGGTGTACTCGGACGCATTGGCTGTGGAGCAGGTCGGTCTCGACGGCGACTTCTTCGATCTCGGCGGCAACTCCCTCGTGGCCACCCAGGTGGTCTCAAGGCTGCGCGACGAAACCGGGGTCGAGGTGCGTGTCCCGTGGTTGCTGGAGACGCCGGGTGTCGCGGCGCGCGCCGCGCGCCTCGACGAAGCCGGGCAGGGGACAGGTACCGCCCCCGCATCATCCGGAGACGCCTCGGCAGTGCTCGTGACGCTTCGGTCGGGCGACTCGACGGAACCGGTGTTCTGTTTCCACCCAATGATCGGACTGGCATGGCCGTACGCGCCGCTGGCGGCGCGACTTGCGACCAGCAGTGCCGTCTACGGAGTGCAGACACCGGCGCTAAGCGAACCGGGCTATACCGCGACCACGCTCACCGATCTTGCACGGAGGTACACGGAAGAGATCGTCGCCGCAGCACCCGAGGGTCGCTACCGTCTGATCGGTTGGTCACTCGGTGGTGTGCTCGCGCACGCCGTCGCAGTCGAGTTGCAGGCACGGGGGCTGCATGTGGAGGATCTCGCCCTGATCGACAGCATCCCCCGGGTCGATACCGACCGGTTCGCAGCCGAACTCTCGGAGAACCTGCGTGCATTCGGCGTCGTCATCGAACCGGACGCACTCGACGGCAGCCTCCCGCTCGAAACCGCGGAAGCGCTGGTCCGCGAGGCGCCGGACGGCTTGATCGACCTCGACGTGGAGCGGGTGCAGCGCATCTTCTCCGCAGCGGTGACCTCGCCCGAGTTGATCAACGGCCATACACCGGAGCTGTTCTTCGGCGACATGGACTTCTTCAGCGCGACGGAGGACCACCCGACGGAGGCGGACGCGGCCGATCTGTGGAAACCTTTCGTGTCGGGTCGTATCCGGACACGATTCGTGCCCGGAGCGCACGGGGAGATGATGGACCTTTCTGCAATCGAGATCATCGCTCCGGCCCTGGACGGTGTCGCCGTCGAGCCCATGTGATGCACCGGCAGTGCGGTTGTACGGGATGTACCGTCGTACGAATGGTCGCCGGACGTAGTGGAGACCGCCGATCACGGTAATGTGCACGAACGATTCGTCGATACACGTTGTGCTGCGCCGTACGGCGCGCCTCGGCCTGTCCGAGGTTTGTGGCCATGCCCGGAATCGGGTTTGAGGAGGTTGTCGGAATGAAGGTTGTCCAGTCGGGGACACGGGCCCGGAAGACGAGGATTGCTGCGGTGTCCGCAGCAGTCGTCGCCCTGCCGTTGTTCTTCGGTGGCGCGACCGCCGGGGCCGACCCCGTCGCGGAGACGCTCCAGCCGATCGAATCGGTGACCAGCGAGAACGGCTCGAAGATCACCCGCATCGAGAACTACGGTGAGCAGCAACTGCTCGTCTATGTGTACTCGGCCTCGATGGACAAGGAGATCCTGCTCGACGTCTGGCGTCCCGCCGACACCAGCGAGCCGCGCCCGACGCTGTATCTCCTCAACGGAGCCGGTGGTGGCGAGGACAGCGCGACCTGGCGCTTCCGCACCGACGCGATCGAGTTCATGAAGGACAAGAACGTCAACGTCGTCTCCCCGGTCGGTGGCAAGTGGAGCTATTACACCGACTGGAAGGAAGAGGACCCGGTTCTCGGTGTTAACAAGTGGGAGACCTTTCTGACGAAGGAGATCCCGCCGCTGATCGACGCGGCGCTCGGTACGAACGGGATCAACGCGATCGCAGGTCTGTCGTCCTCGGGTACGTCGGTCCTGCAGCTGCCCATCGCTGCACCCGGCCTGTACCAGGGCGTCGCGGCGTACAGCGGCTGCGCCCAGACCTCCGACCCGATCGGGCAGCAGTTCGTCAAGCTCGTCGTCGAGACCTGGGGTGGCGGCGACACCCGCAACATGTGGGGTGAGTTGAACGATCCGGCCTGGGCCGAGAACGATCCCTACGTGCACGCCGAGGAGCTGCGCGGTCTCGATCTCTACATCTCCAACGGCACGGGCCTGCCGGGGCGCTACGACACCCTGAACGGTCCGGAGATCGACGGCCAGGTCGACGTACTCGCCAACCAGATCGTGGTCGGCGGCGTCATCGAAGCGGCGACCAACTACTGCACGCACAACCTCCGTACCCGCCTCGACGAGCTGGACATCCCCGCCACCTACAACTTCCGCGACTCCGGCACCCATTCGTGGGGTTACTGGCAGGACGATCTGAAGGACTCGTGGCCGGTGCTGCAGAAGGCCCTCGGCCTCTGACCGTCCTCGTCGGTCGGTTCGTGTGACCGACCGGAAAGGCCCCTACCGCTTCGGCGGTTTCAAGGGGTCGACGCAACACCGCTGTTAGTTGGTGGTGATTAGATCACGCAGACGCTCGGCTGGAGTATCCCAGCCGAGCGTTTTGCGTGGCCGGCCGTTGAGCTCCTGGGCGACGTGCTCGAGGTCCGCCGGGCTGTAGACACTCAGATCGGTGCCCTTGGGGAAATACTGCCGCAGCAGTCCGTTGGTGTTCTCGTTGGTGCCGCGCTGCCAGGGGCCGGCCGGGTCACAGAAGTAGACGGCCATGTCGGCAGCGATACCGAACTGCTTGTGCCGGGCCATCTCGGCGCCTTGATCCCAGGTCAGCGAGCCACGAAGATGGGCGGGCAGGTCTTTCATCGCGGCGATGAGCGCGTCCCGCACGGATTCGGCGTCGTGCCCGTTCGGCAGGTGCAGCAGCATCGTGTAGCGGGTGGTGCGTTCGACGAGGGTGCCGATCGCGGTCTTGTTCAGCTCACCGGTGATCAAATCGCCTTCCCAGTGCCCGGGCACCGCACGGTCGGCGACCTCGGCGGGCCGGTCACTGATCATCACCATCGGATCGGTGAATCGCTGATACCGCTGACCGTCCGCGCGGTGCGGTTTACGTCTCGCCCGTCCGGTCCGAAGTGCCTGTTGTACTTGCCTTTTGAGACCGCCTCGGGCTTGGAAGTAGAGGGCTTGGTAGATCGTTTCGTGGCTCACCCGCATACTTTCGTCGTCGGGATGATCCCGGCGTAGACGGTGCGAGATCTGCTCCGGTGACAACTTCCGGGACAGGCCTTCCTCGACCGCTGCCCGCAGGACCGTGTTCACCACCAGTTTGGACTGCTTCGGCCGCGCCCGGGCCGTGGCGGCGGCTCGATCGGCCTGATACGGCAGGTAGCTGCCCTCGATGCTGTGCCGACGAATCTCCCGCGAGACGGTCGAGACGTTCTTGCCGATCCGAGCGGCGATGGTTCGCAGCGAATCCTCGACGAGCAGGCCGTCGGCGATCGCGATCCGGTCCTCGGTCGACAGATACCGGTCGCTGATCGCCGGCCGTCCGCTGCCCTCACAGGTCACACTGGTCACAGACTGTGTGTAGACGGTTCCGTGGTGGTAGTCCACCACCCGCCCATCGGGATGGATCCGCTTATTGTTCGAGCGCCGGATTCCCTGCCGCCAGTCCCGTGCGGTGCGTTCGTTGACCCCGACCTCACGGGCTGCTCGTCTGGCCGACCAGCCCGCTGCGATCAACTCCAGGCAACGACGCTTGGCTTCGAGTTTGCCCTTCGGTGAGATTTTCTCCCTTCCGACCAGTCCCTCGTCCACCAGGATCCGGCGGGCCACCGAGTGCGCGACCTTCGATGCCTTCGCCGCCCGATTGATCGACCCGGTCTCGTTGTAGACAGACACGATCAGCGCACGGTCGGCGGTGCCGGCCGGGCCACGGGATCTACCCGCCGGCCGGTCGATGGCCCTCAAGATCGCGTAGCACCGCTGCCGGGGCAGCCCGATCGCGTCCGCGGCCTCCTTGACCGGAATCCCGGCATCGATCAGTCGTGCCAGTTGGTTACCGAACCGGTCGCAGTCCTCCGTGAACGCCATGATCGTCGCAACCTCTCGTTGAGAGTGTTGCGACGATCATGTGAACCCGCCCTTCCGGGCGGTAGGGGCCTTTCCGTGTCGACGAGCGAATCGCCGGGTGGCCGTGGCGACCGAGGTCGCCGACGCTATCCGTTCTCGGGTAGGTCGCACGGCACCGCGTGGGCCGCAGCGTATCCGGGGTCGAGCGCCGACTTCACGAGGTGGAGCGATTCGGGTCGTACGAGGATCGTGGAGTGGTCGGCGGGCGAATCCGGGCAGCCGTCCTGAACCCACACGTTGTGGACCTCGGCGTCCGGTCCCGGGCGCAGGAACGAGCTCTCGGGCGGTGTGACGATCTGATCGTGGCGCGTCGCGATCGAGGTGTAGGTCACGCCGGGAAGCGTGTCGCCACCCTCGTTGAGATTGCTGAGCATGCGCGACCCGATCAGCTGCTGCTGCCCGGCCGCGCCGAGATTGCTCCCGCGGAACAGCAACTCGGCCAAGGCATCGTTGCCGTTCGTCACGCCGAGCACCGCGAGCACCGTGTACAGCTGCTGCAGGCCGTTGAAGGTGGTGCCGTGATTCGTCGCGCCCAACATGACGAGGTTCCGGACCCGGTTGCGGGAGGGATCCGTCGCGTCCGTCCCACCCTCGAACTTGAGGTACTGACGGGAGACGACACCCCCCT
Source organism: Rhodococcus sp. 852002-51564_SCH6189132-a (assembly GCF_001665495.1). NCBI lineage: Bacteria > Bacillati > Actinomycetota > Actinomycetes > Mycobacteriales > Nocardiaceae > Rhodococcus > Rhodococcus sp. 852002-51564_SCH6189132-a. The sequence continues at coordinate 34,494 of NZ_LZMJ01000062.1, read as the reverse complement.
GCGAGTGGCCGACCAGATCCACCTGCTCGGAGCCGGTGTGCTCGCGAACGGCATCGACGAACGTTCCGAGTTCCACGGCGGACCGTTCGATGTCCGAGACACCCCAGACCGTGCGCTCGGGATCGAAGTATCCCTGCGCAGCGCCGTAGTTCAACGCGTACACGCAGTAGCCGAGCCGTGCGAGTTCGGGAGCGACGTAGACCCATGTGGGGTACATGCCCGTCCCGGTGCCGTGCACGAGGACGACCGGCCGGGGATGGTCCGGCGACGGGACGCAGCCGAGGTCGTTGGCTCCCTCGACCCCCTCACCCATCGTGCTCAGCAGGGTCGCGAGGGGGCTCCCCGGAGCGTCTGCCGAGGTGGGCAGGGGAGCCGGATCGGGCACGGTGATGGTAGGCGCCGGCGCGGCAGGGGCAGGATCGGCCGCCGATACCGCCGGGGTGGCGAACATCGACGACGCAAGGGCGAGGGCAGCAGTGGCTGTGGCTACGACGCTGCGACGCGCACGGATCATCGGTACTCCTCGACGAACATGGGGATCGTATGTTCGTGCTGGTTGGGGGATCGCCGAGTAGGATAGCAGCCCGTCGGGGGACGTTCCGGGCAGCGGAAGATCAATTCTGTTCGGCCGAGCGCCGGTAACCGACGACGGCGGGGACCACGAAGACCGCCACCATCCCCACCGACCACGCGACCGTCTTCAGGAAGGGCTCGGCGACAGGCCCTCCCATCGCCAGCGCGCGCATCGTGTCGATCGCGCAGGACATCGGCTGGTTCGCCACGACGGGTTGCAACCAGCTCGGATACGCCATGACCGGCACGAACCCCGAGTTGAAGAACATGAGCAGGGTGCACAAAATCGAGACGGTCTCGACCAGGGGCGTGCGCCCCGGCAGAGTCGCCAGAGCGGTCACCATCATCGCGAAGCCCAGACCGAAGATCAGTGGGACCACGAGGATGAGCAGGGTGGGACCGAGGCCCTGGGTGAACCGGAAGCCAAGCGCCATGCCGGCGGCGAAGATCACGAGAGAGGTGACGAACACGCGCACCATCTCGGCCATCAACCGGCCCACGAGCCCCGCCGAACGATGAACGGGCAGCGTGTGGAAGCGGCTCAGCAGGCCGGAATCGCGTTCGGTGCGCAATCCCACCGCGCTGACCACCGAGCCGAACATTGCGCCGACGAGCACGATCATGGGGACGGTGCCGAAGATCGACGAATAGCCGGTCGCGGCGGTGATGCTGTCGCCGAGCACGATGCGGAACATCACCAGGGTGAGCGCCGGATAGATGAGCGCCTGGATCATCGTGGCGGGATCACGGGCCCATCTGAGCAGCAGTCGACCGCACTGCAGGCGGCTGTGCTCCCACAATGCACCGAGGGAACTCTCGCTGCGGATGCGATCCGGTTCGGGATAGGCGAAGGCGCGGCCCGGCGTCCCTGCCCGCTCTCGCGATCGGGCCCGCGCCTGCTGTGTCTCGACGGTCTCGCTCATCGATTCACTCCCGCCTCGTCGCGGCCCACACGGCGCCCGGGATGCAGATCACGGCCAGCCCGATCATCCAGAACAGGCTCGGCCGGAAGACTTCCCAGGTCACCCCGTCCTGGGCCATATCGCGCATCGCGAAGGAGAACTGCGAGATCGGCTGGTTGCGGACGAACGGTCTGATCCACTCGGGAAATCCCTCCTCGGGCACGAAACCGCACGAGAGCATCCCGAGGATCAGCTGCGGCAGGGTCAGCGCCTGCGCTGTCGCCTCGGGGCTCCGGGACAGACATCCGATCGCGTCGGCGCCCAGGCACAACAACAGGCTGATGATCAGTGCGGTCGCGCAGAACAACACTGCCTGCCCGGGGCCGGCGGAGAAACGGAAACCGATGAAATAACCGAATCCGATCGCGGCGGCCAAGGAGATGACCGACCGCACCATGCTCGCCGTCATCCGTGAGGCCAGGGGCGCCGCCGGGGCGACGGGCAGCGTCTGCAGACGCGAGGTCACGCCGGTCGTGCCCTCCTGCGCTGCCAGCTGCGCCGCCGAGATGGCGGTGAAGGCCATCGACTGCAGCACGATGATGGGCATCAGGAATTGCGCGTAGTCGATGCCCTGCAACTGCATGACGAATTTGAGCGGCAGATAGAAACCGAGACCGAAGACGAACGGTGCCAGGACCGCGAGGACCAGCTCGCCGTACCGCGCCATCGTGCGCAACGACCGGAGCGTCAGCACCCACCACTGCTCGACCCCCGACGGCGTGATCCGGCGGTGGACGCCTCCCCGGCGTGCGGGAAGGGTGGACGAGGAGTCGGTGAACGAGACCGTGGGGGTCTCCGTCCCGCGGACCGTCTCGTCGGTGCGGGCCGTCACGGCCGCTCACCTGCCGACGCAGGCTCCGCCCGCTCCGGGTCGGGAAGTGCTGCCGGGCCGCCGTCCGTGAGGCCACCGTCCGCCGGGTCGCTGCCGTCGGGAGCGGATGCGGAGTGCCTGGTGAGGCGGAGGAAGACGTCGTCGAGCGAAGGACGTCGCAGGCCGATGTCGGCGAGTTCGATGCCCAGGGGTTCGATGCGCCGCAGCACCTCGGTGAGGGTCGCGGCGCCGTCGGGCGCCGGGACGGACACCCGATCCGTGTCGGGGACCGTGCCCACGAGCACGTCCTGGGGGAGGAGACCGTCCAGGACGTGCAGGATCTCGGGGATCGCCCGCGGGTCCACCGGAACGATCTCGCAGTGGGTGCCACCGGCGGAGGACTTCAGCTGGTTCGCGGTGCCCTCCGCGATCACGGTGCCCTTGTCGATGACGATGATGTTGTCGCTCAGCACGTCGGCCTCTTCGAGGTACTGCGTGGTCAGCAGCACCGTGATGCCCTGCTCCTTGAGCGCTGCCACCAGCGACCACACACCCTGCCGGCTGCGCGGGTCGAGACCGGTGGTCGGCTCGTCGAGGAAGACCACCTTGGGCCGGACCACGAGGCCGCACGCGATGTCGACCCGTCGACGCATACCGCCGGAGTAGCCCTTCACTGGACGGCGACCGGCGTCGACGAGATCGAACTCCCGGAGCAGCTCGTCGGCGCGCCGGGTAGCGGACTTCTTGTCCAGGCCCATCAGGCGCCCGAACAGGATCAGGTTCTCCCGGCCGGTGAGAGTGTCGTCGAGTGCTGCGAACTGGCCGGTCATCATGATCGAACGCCGGACCGCCGCGGCGTCGGCGACCACGTCGTGCCCGGCGACCACGGCGCGACCCGAGGTGGGGCGCAACAGCGTCGACAGCACCTTGACCATCGTGGTCTTGCCGGCGCCGTTGGGGCCGAGGATGCCGAGGACACGGCCCGGCGGTGCAGAGAAGCTGATCCCGTCGAGTGCGTGGACGTCGCCGAACGACTTGTGGACGTCCTCCACGAGAACTGCCTGGTCGTGATCGCTCACATCACACCCCGCCGTAGATCTCGGTCCCCGTCGGGGACGGGTCGGTCCGTCACCGTCGGAATCGTACCGGGGCGAACGGTCCCGGGAGGGGCGGACGGACATGCGCGTCGGCGCCGACGCCCTGCCCCTTGGGGTGTCCACGCCGGCCGGTCAGGACCAGACGCCGAGATCGTCGAGGTGTTCGACGAGTCGATGGGCCCCGTCGGTGAAGTGTTCGCGCGTCTCGCGTCCGGCGGCCTCGACGTCACCGGTGCGCAACGCCTGCAGCAACCGTTCGTGCGAGGCGACCGCATCCGTCCCCCAGCTGCGATCGTCCGAGTAGAAGTGCACGGGCGTGTACCGGGTCGCGCACCGCCGGACAAGATGAGGTTCCTCACGTGCGCCGCCACATCGTCCGAGAGCTGCGGTCGCCGACGCACCCTGGGGGGACCGTGACGAAGCGGACGATTTCATAGCGCACGCCTTCTCCTAGTACATGATCCGCCTTGTCACTTCACGGTCTCGGTAGCATCACAGCCGGAGGTGACATGTGGCACACCTACCGTGCCCTAACCTGGCTCGCAACGCACTGGATGGTTCGGTTGGCGGGTGAGCACCGGAGTATCACGCCGACGGTTACTGGGAGGGGCCGCCGGCGGATTGTTCGCGTGGGGTGCGACCGCGGGGAGCGGTCGTGCGGCTCCGCCACGCAGGCTTCCTCCACCCGACACCGTCACCGATCCCGCGAGGATGAGTGCGGTCGAGGCGGCAGCGCTGCTGCACGCCGGCGAACTGCACCCGCGCGAACTGCTCGATGCCTGTCTGGACCGCACGCGCTCGTACGACGGAGCGATCGGTGCGTGGATCCGGCTCTACCCCGAAGTGGCCTACGCGGCGGCCGAGGCGGCGGGGGAGCGGCTCGCCCGTGCGCGCCGCGATCGGACCCCGGCGCCGCTCGTGTGCGGGCTCCCGATCGCTCTCAAGGACATCTTCGCGGTGTCCGGGCTTCCGCTCACCGCGTCGAGTCGCGTCCTCGAGGGCAACATCGCGGCCGGGCACTCGGGTGTGTGGCGTCGACTCGAGGACGCCGGTGCGGTGCTCATGGGGCACGCGCACACCGACGAGTTCGCGATCGGTGTCGCCACCCCTCAGGTGGGCAATCCGTGGAACACCGAGATGTCGCCCGGCGGATCGTCCGGCGGCAGCGCGGCCGTGCTCGCCGCGCGGTTCGCGCCCCTCGCGATCGGTAGCGACACCGGCGGTTCGGTCCGGTTCCCGGCGAGCGCCTGCGGTGTCTCGTCGATCAAGCCGACCTACGGGCGCATCACCTCGCACGGCATGATCCCGCTGACCTGGACCCGCGACCACGTGGGTCCGATGGGCCGCAGCGTCGCCGACGCGTCCCTGATGATGACCGTGCTCGCGGGCGCGGATCCGGCCGACCCGATCACGGCACTCGGCCCCGACGTTCCCGAGGGCGGTTATCCCGTGACGGCCGCCGGGGGAGCGAGTCCCCTCGCCGGCGTGCGGATCGGACTGCCCGTGAACACGAATCCCGCACCCCCCGAGTCGGTGCAGCGCGTCGTCGACGACGCGGCACGGTTGGCGGAATCGCTCGGTGCGGTCACGGTCCCGGTGACGATGCCGTCCCTGCCGGAATCCCTCGCGACCGGCGACCAGGTCGAGATGGGTGCCTACCACCAGCAGTTCACCGACCGGCTCGGCCTGTATCGCCCCGAGAACGCGGTGGCCGCGGGCACGGCGGTGGCCTCGCTGGCCGTGCCGGTGGGCGACTACCTCACCTTCGAACGCGACCGTCTGCGGTACCAGAGCGACTACAACCGGATGTTCGTCGACCAGGATCTCGACGCGATCATGCTGCCCGGCGCCTCCGTCGACGGCGCACGACGCCAGGAGTTCCTCGGCATCAGTGTCACGGCCGGAGTGACGGGCCCCGTGCGATGGGCGAACTACTCCGGTGCCCCCGTGGTGACCCTGCCCGCCGGGTACTCCGCCGCGACGGGGATGCCGGTCGGTGTGCAGCTCGGTGCGCGGCCGTGGCAGGACGAACATCTCATCGGCATCGGGCTCGAACTGCAGGAGGCACTGCCGATCTGGCGCGACGAGCCGCAGCTCGTCGCCGCCGGCGCACGGGTCCCCGAGGTCGCGCAGGTGCAGCCGGGCCCCGGTCCCGACCCGACGAATACGATCGGGGCGGCCGCTCCGGTTCGGACCCTGCCGATGAACCCCATCGGCTAGGCTCGACCACGCGGATCCGACCGCACGGCGTATCGCCGAGGTGTACATCACGCACCGTCGTGAGTTGAACTCTCGGCCGTGCTCCTGCATACTGGTCGGGTTGCCTTGACCGGGCCATGGATGTTTCGCGGCTCGGATCGGGAAAGACGTGACAGTCGCGGATCGAGCCTCACGGCCTGGTCGCGGCCACATGCAAGACGGAAGCAGTACCCCTGTGTGCTCCTGTGGAGCGCAGCCGGTTCCGTTCCTTGCGGTGTCGAAGCCTTCGAGCATCGACGCCGGGGAATGAGCGGCGGGCCGACACGCCCGACCGCGTGGGCCGGAGAACAATGACAGATGAACAGCGGCAAGCGGATCGGATACGTCCGGCTCGCACTGTGTTCGAGTGCTGTTCTCGGTCGCCGTTCCCTGGGGAACTGTGCAGACGAGGTGGTTTCCGGCTCCGCCGGGGATCACGAAACGCGGCAAGAAAAGGACACTAAGCGTGGCGGGACAGAAGATCCGCATCAGGCTCAAGGCCTATGACCACGAGGCGATCGACGCATCTGCGCGCAAGATCGTCGAGACGGTGACCCGTACGGGTGCCCGCGTGGTCGGCCCGGTGCCGTTGCCCACTGAAAAGAACGTGTACTGCGTCATCCGCTCGCCGCACAAGTACAAGGACTCGCGCGAGCACTTCGAGATGCGGACGCACAAGCGGCTCATCGACATCCTCGACCCGACGCCGAAGACCGTCGACGCGCTCATGCGCATCGATCTCCCGGCGAGTGTCGACGTCAACATTCAGTGACATTCGATTACAGCGAGCTTGTGAAAGACGCAGCGGAGACAACACATGACTAACCAGATCAAGGGAATCCTGGGCACCAAGCTCGGCATGACCCAGGTCTTCGACGAGAACAACCGGGTTGTCCCGGTCACCGTCGTCAAGGCCGGACCGAACGTGGTCACGCAGATCCGCACCGAGGAGCGCGACGGCTACAACGCCGTGCAGCTCGCCTACGGTGCCATCGCGCCGCGCAAGGTCAACAAGCCGGTTCGCGGCCAGTTCGAGAAGGCCGGCGTCACGCCGCGCCGTCACCTGGTCGAGCTCCGGATCGAGGACGCCTCCGAGTACGAGGTCGGCCAGGAACTCACCGCCGAGGTGTTCGAGGACGGCGCCTACGTCGACGTCACCGGCACCTCGAAGGGCAAGGGCTTCGCCGGCACCATGAAGCGTCACGGCTTCGCCGGCCAGGGTGCGTCGCACGGTACGCAGGCCGTGCACCGTCGTCCGGGCTCCATCGGTGGTTGCGCCACCCCGGGCCGCGTGTTCAAGGGCACGCGCATGTCCGGCCGTATGGGCTCCGACCGCATCACGACGCAGAACCTCTCGGTCCACAAGGTGGACGCCGAGAACGGTCTGCTGCTGATCAAGGGCGCGATCCCGGGTCGCAAGGGCGGCCTCGTGATCGTCAAGACCGCAGTGAAGGGTGGTGCACGGGCATGACCAGCACCGAGACCGCAACCAAGCTGACCCTGGACGTCAAGGCCCCCGGTGGCCAGACCTCCGGCTCCGTCGATCTCCCCGCCGAGATCTTCGACGCTCCCGCGAACATCGCGCTGCTGCACCAGGTCGTCACCGCGCAGCTCGCCGCGGCCCGCCAGGGAACGCACGCCACCAAGACCCGCGGCGAGGTCCGCGGCGGTGGCAAGAAGCCGTACCGCCAGAAGGGCACCGGCCGCGCACGTCAGGGCTCGACCCGTGCGCCGCAGTTCGCCGGCGGTGGCACCGTCCACGGCCCGCAGCCGCGCGACTACAGCCAGCGCACCCCCAAGAAGATGAAGGCCGCCGCCCTGCGCGGAGCCCTCTCCGACCGGGCGCGCAACGAGCGCATCCACGTGATCACCGAACTCGTCGCGGGTCAGACCCCGTCGACGAAGAGTGCTCGCACGTTCCTGGGCGAGATCAGCGACCGCAAGAAGGTCCTGCTCGTCGTCGGCCGTGAAGACGTGGCGGCGTGGAAGTCGGTTCAGAACCTTCCCAACGTCCACGCGCTCGCGCCGGATCAGCTGAACACCTACGACGTGCTCTACAGCGATGACGTCGTGTTCAGCGTCGAGGCGCTCAACACGTTCATCCACGGGCCGGCCGAGTCCGGCCAGGAAGTGAAGGAGGAGAGCAAGTGAGCACGATCGCCGATCCTCGCGACATCCTGCTGGCTCCCGTCGTCTCCGAGAAGTCCTACGGGCTGATGGAAGAGGGCACCTACACCTTCCTGGTCCACCCGGACTCGAACAAGACGCAGATCAAGATTGCCGTCGAGAAGGTCTTCGGCGTCAAGGTGAGCAGCGTCAACACCGCCAACCGTCAGGGCAAGCGCAAGCGGACCCGGTTCGGTTACGGCAAGCGCAAGAACACCAAGCGCGCGCTCGTGACCCTCACGGCCGACAGCAAGCCCATCGAGATCTTCGGAGGCCCGGTCGCCTAGCGATCGGAACTCTCGAGAGATAGAGGACGAGAAGACTCATGGCAATCCGTAAGTACAAGCCGACTACGCCGGGCCGTCGTGGCGCCAGCGTGGCGGACTTCGCCGAGATCACTCGGTCGACGCCCGAGAAGTCGCTGGTGCGCCCGCTGCACGGTCGCGGTGGACGTAACGCGCACGGCCGCATCACCACCCGTCACAAGGGTGGCGGACACAAGCGCGCCTACCGCCTGATCGATTTCCGTCGCAACGACAAGGACGGCGTGCCGGCCAAGGTCGCTCACATCGAGTACGACCCCAACCGCACCGCGCGCATCGCGCTGCTCCACTACGTGGACGGCGAGAAGCGCTACATCATCGCCCCCAAGGGCCTCGTGCAGGGTGCTCCCGTCGAGTCGGGCCCCAACGCCGACATCAAGCCCGGCAACAACCTGCCGCTGCGCAACATCCCGACGGGTACGACCATCCACGCGGTCGAGCTGCGTCCGGGTGGCGGCGCCAAGATGGCCCGCTCCGCCGGTGCGAGCATCCAGCTCCTCGGTAAGGAAGGCACCTACGCCACGCTGCGTATGCCCTCCGGCGAGATCCGTCGCGTCGACGTGCGCTGCCGCGCCACCGTCGGCGAGGTCGGCAACGCCGAGCAGTCGAACATCAACTGGGGCAAGGCCGGCCGTATGCGCTGGAAGGGCAAGCGCCCGACCGTCCGTGGTGTCGTGATGAACCCGGTCGACCACCCGCACGGTGGTGGCGAGGGCAAGACCTCGGGTGGTCGCCACCCGGTCAGCCCGTGGGGCAAGCCCGAGGGCCGCACCCGCAAGAACAAGGCGTCCGACAAGCTCATCGTCCGTCGTCGCCGTACCGGCAAGAAGCGCTAGTCAAGGAGGGAGTTAGAGAATGCCACGCAGCCTCAAGAAGGGCCCGTTCGTCGACGACCACCTCCTGGCGAAGGTGGACACGCAGAACGAGAAGGGCACCAAGCAGGTCATCAAGACCTGGTCGCGCCGTTCCACGATTCTGCCCGACTTCATCGGTCATACGTTCGCTGTCCACGATGGACGCAAGCACGTGCCGGTGTTCGTCTCGGAGTCCATGGTCGGTCACAAGCTCGGTGAGTTCGCGCCGACCCGTACGTTCAAGGGCCACATCAAGGACGACCGGAAGAGCAAGCGTCGATGAGCACTGAAACCACCACCAACAGCGCTCGGGCTGTTGCGCGCCACGTGCGCGTGACCCCGATGAAGGCGCGCCGCGTCGTCGACATCGTTCGCGGTAAGTCCGTCGAGGAGGCCCTGGCCATCCTCAAGTTCGCGCCGCAGGCCGCGGCCGAGCCGGTCGCCAAGGTGATCGCGTCGGCCGCTGCGAACGCGCAGAACAACTACAACCTCGACCCCAGCACGCTCGTCGTCGCGACTGCGTACGTGGACGAGGGTGCGACCCTGAAGCGGTTCCAGCCGCGTGCCCAGGGCCGTGCGTTCCGCATCCGCAAGCGGTCGAGCCACATCACCGTGATCGTGGAAAGCGTCGGGTCGGCCTCGACTCGTAACCGCCGGAAGGGAGCTCAGTAGTGGGCCAGAAGATCAACCCGCACGGCTTCCGTCTGGGCGTCACCACCGACTGGAAGTCTCGTTGGTACGCGGACAAGCAGTACGCGGACTACGTCAAGGAAGATGTCGCGATCCGCAAGTTCCTGGCCTCCGGCCTCGAGCGCGCCGGCATCGCGAAGGTCGAGATCGAGCGCACCCGCGACCGTGTGCGTGTGGACATCCACACCGCTCGTCCCGGGATCGTCATCGGACGCCGCGGCGCCGAGGCCGATCGCATCCGCGCCGAGCTCGAGAAGCTGACCGGTAAGCAGGTCCAGCTGAACATCCTCGAGGTCAAGAACTCGGAGTCCGAGGCTCAGCTCGTGGCGCAGGGCGTCGCCGAGCAGCTCTCGAACCGTGTCGCCTTCCGTCGTGCGATGCGCAAGGCCATCCAGTCGGCCATGCGTCAGCCGAACGTCAAGGGCATCCGCGTGCAGTGCTCGGGCCGCCTCGGTGGCGCCGAGATGTCGCGTTCGGAGTTCTACCGCGAAGGTCGCGTCCCGCTGCACACGCTGCGCGCGGACATCGATTACGGCCTCTACGAGGCACGGACCACCTTCGGCCGCATCGGCGTGAAGGTCTGGATCTACAAGGGCGACATCGTCGGTGGCCGTCGTGAGCTCGCTGCTGCTGCAGCTGCTCCCGCCGACCGGCCGCGTCGTGAGCGTCCGAGCCGCCCGCGTCGTTCCGGCGCGTCGGGCACCACCGCGACGAGCACCGAGGCCGGCCGCGCCGCATCGAGCGACGCTCCTGCCTCGACCGAGAACAAGGAGGGCTGACGCAATGTTGATCCCCCGGCGGGTCAAACACCGCAAGCAGCACCATCCGAGCCGTACGGGTGCCGCCAAGGGCGGAACCCAGGTGGCCTTCGGTGACTACGGCATCCAGGCTCTCGAGCCGGCCTACATCACCAACCGGCAGATCGAGTCCGCTCGTATCGCCATGACCCGGCACATCAAGCGTGGCGGCAAGATCTGGATCAACATCTTCCCGGATCGCCCCCTCACCAAGAAGCCTGCCGAGACCCGCATGGGTTCCGGTAAGGGTTCGCCGGAGTGGTGGGTCGCGAACGTCAAGCCCGGTCGCGTGCTGTTCGAGATGAGCTACCCCAACGAGGAGATTGCGCGCGAGGCTCTGCGTCGCGCGATGCACAAGCTCCCCTGCAAGTGCCGCATCGTGACGAGGGAGGAGCAGTTCTGATGGCTACCGGTACCCCCGCCGCGGAACTCCGCGAGCTGAGCGACGAAGAGCTGACCGACAAGCTCCGCGAAGCCAAGGAAGAGCTGTTCAACCTCCGCTTCCAGATGGCCACCGGCCAGCTGGACAACAACCGTCGGCTCCGCGTGGTGCGCAACGAGATCGCCCGTATCTACACGGTGCTGCGCGAGCGCGAGCTCGGACTGGCCACCGGCCCGAATGCGGGTGACGTGGCATGAGTGAGGAAAAGGCAGTGAGCAACCAGGAACAGCGCGCGAGCCGTAAGGTCCGCATCGGTTACGTCGTCTCGGACAAGATGGAGAAGACCATCGTCGTCGAGCTCGAGGACCGGGTGAAGCACCCGCTGTACGGCAAGATCATCCGCCGTACGACCAAGGTGAAGGCGCACGACGAGAACGGTCTGGCCGGCATCGGCGACCGCGTGCAGCTGATGGAGACCCGTCCGCTGTCCGCGTCGAAGCGCTGGCGTCTGGTCGAGGTGCTCGAGAAGGCCAAGTAAGGCCTCCTCGTCCTCGACAGGACCGAGAACATGCAGCACCCCACCACCCGCACCGCGGGCGGTGGGGTGCTGTGCGTCGGGTAGTAGGTGCAGCCCTCGCGTGGGGAGCGGTGGACGTCGCTGCGACACGCCCGGTTCCGGGGTGGGGAGTGACATCACAATTCGCGAATTTGCCCTGCGTACGGTATATGGCCTACTCTGGACGGGTTGCTTACGGGACCCGTGTGTGATTCGCGCGTGCGCCGCAGGCAACCGACGACCGCGTACGTCCAGGTCGGAAATCTGACGTACACACCAATCCAGGTCAAGGAGAAGTAAGTGATCCAGCAGGAGTCGCGACTGCGCGTCGCCGACAACACGGGTGCCAAGGAGATCCTCTGCATCCGCGTTCTCGGTGGCTCGTCCCGTCGCTACGCCGGAATCGGTGACGTCATCGTCGCCACCGTCAAGGACGCGATCCCCGGCGGCAACGTCAAGCGTGGCGATGTCGTCAAGGCCGTGATCGTGCGCACCGCCAAGGAGCGCCGCCGTCCGGACGGTTCCTACATCAAGTTCGACGAGAACGCTGCCGTCATCATCAAGGGCGACAACGATCCTCGCGGCACCCGCATCTTCGGACCCGTCGGTCGCGAGCTCCGCGACAAGCGGTTCATGAAGATCGTCTCGCTCGCTCCGGAGGTGCTGTGATGAAGGTGCACAAGGGTGACACCGTGCTCGTCATCTCGGGCAAGGACAAGGGCGCCAAGGGCAAGGTCATCGCGGCCTACCCGGCGACCGGCAAGGTCCTCGTCGAGGGCGTGAACCGTATCAAGAAGCACACCGCCGTCTCTGCGAACGAGCGTGGCGCCTCCTCCGGCGGCATCGTGACGCAGGAGGCCCCGATCCACGTTTCCAACGTTGCGGTCGTCGACTCGGACGGAAACCCCACCCGCGTGGGCTACCGCACCGATGAGGAAACCGGCAAGCGCGTTCGGATTTCCCGGAAGAACGGGAAGGACCTCTGACATGACTTCCACCGAGAACAAGACCCAGCCGCGCCTGAAGGCCCGCTACCGCGCCGAGATCAAGGACGCGCTGAACGCGGAGTTCGACTACGCGAACGTCATGCAGATCCCCGGCGTCGTGAAGGTCGTCGTCAACATGGGTGTCGGCGACGCCGCCCGCGACGCGAAGCTCATCAACGGAGCCGTCAACGACCTCGCGCTCATCACCGGTCAGAAGCCGGAGATCCGTAAGGCCCGCAAGTCCATCGCACAGTTCAAGCTGCGCGAGGGCATGCCGATCGGTGCGCGCGTCACGCTGCGCGGCGACCGCATGTGGGAGTTCCTGGACCGTCTCGTGTCCATCGCGCTTCCCCGTATCCGGGACTTCCGCGGCCTCAACGGCAACCAGTTCGACGGCAACGGCAACTACACGTTCGGCCTGAACGAGCAGTCGATGTTCCACGAGATCGACGTGGACAAGATCGATCGCCCGCGCGGCATGGACATCACTGTCGTGACCACCGCTACCAACAACGAAGAAGGCCGTGCCCTGCTCAAGCACCTCGGCTTCCCGTTCAAGGAGAACTGAGCCCATGGCTAAGAAGGCACTGGTCAACAAGGCCAACAAGAAGCCGAAGTTCGCGGTGCGCGCCTACACCCGCTGCCAGCGCTGCGGGCGCCCGCACTCGGTCTTCCGCAAGTTCGGACTCTGCCGCATCTGCCTTCGCGAGATGGCACACCGCGGAGAACTTCCGGGAGTTCACAAGAGCTCCTGGTGACGTGAGCGGTGGGCGGAGGACCGAGAAGTTCTCCGCCCACTGTCACGCTGTCATGGGTTCGTCGCCGATCCGTCGACGAATCCGCTATCGAAACCGAGTTTCGACGTAGGCCCACGGCCGGCATGTTCCGGCGTTGCATGGGAACCGCATCGAGAAAGGTGAACAGGTCAGCCATGACCATGACCGACCCCATCGCAGACTTCTTGACGCGTCTGCGTAACGCCAACACGGCGTACCACGACGAGGTCAAGCTCCCGTCCTCGAAGATCAAGGTGAACATCGCCGAGATCCTCAAGCGCGAGGGCTACATCTCCGACTACCGCACCGAGGACGCCGAGGTGGGCAAGACCCTCATCGTCGACCTCAAGTACGGACCTTCCCGTGAGCGCAGCCTTGCCGGCGTGCGCCGCGTGTCGAAGCCCGGCCTGCGCGTGTACGCGAAATCCACCAACCTGCCCAAGGTCCTGGGCGGCCTCGGCGTGGCGATCATCTCCACGTCCTCCGGCCTGCTCACCGATCGCCAGGCGGCCAAGCAGGGAGTGGGCGGGGAAGTCCTCGCCTACGTCTGGTAAAGGGAGGCCACCACAATGTCGCGAATCGGAAAACTCCCCGTTGCAGTTCCTTCGGGCGTCGAGATCACCATCGACGGCCAGGATGTTGCAGTCAAGGGCCCCAAGGGCAACCTGTCCCTGACGATCGCCGAGCCGATCGCCGTCGCCAAGGGCGAGGACGGGGCAATCAACGTCACGCGCCCGAACGACGAGCGTCGCAGCCGCGCGCTGCACGGCCTGTCGCGGACGCTCGTGCAGAACCTCATCGTCGGTGTCACCGAGGGTTACACCACCAAGATGGAGATCCACGGCGTCGGCTACCGCGTGGCCCTCAAGGGCAAGGACCTCGAGTTCTCGCTCGGCTACAGCCACCCCGTGCTGATCGAGGCGCCCGAGGGCATCACGTTCGCCGTCGAGAACCCCACGCGCTTCTCGATCTCGGGCATCGACAAGCAGAAGGTCGGCCAGATCGCGGCCAACATCCGCCGGCTGCGCAAGTCCGACCCCTACAAGGGCAAGGGCATCCGCTACGAGGGTGAACAGGTCCGTCGCAAGGTCGGAAAGACGGGTAAGTGATCATGAGCCAGACCGAGAACCAGAAGGCCAAGCGCATCCCGCGCGGCAAGGACGCCTCCACCACGCGTCGCCTTTCGAAGACGCGTCGTCACTTCCGCCTCCGCAAGAAGATCTCCGGCACCGCCGAGCGTCCCCGCCTCGTCGTCAACCGGTCCTCGCGCCACCTGCACGTGCAGCTGGTCGACGACCTGACGGGCACCACTCTCGCCGCAGCGTCGTCCATCGAACCCGATGTGCGCGCTCTCGAGGGCGACAAGAAGGCTCGCGGCGCGAAGGTCGGTCAGCTGATCGCCGAGCGCGCGAAGGCTGCCGGCGTGGAAGCCGTGGTCTTCGACCGCGGTGGCCACACCTACAGCGGACGCATCGCGGCCCTCGCGGACGCGGCTCGCGAAAGCGGGTTGAAGTTCTGATGACCATTTTCTCGAACGGAAGGAACGCCTGATGCCGGGACGTCAGCGGCGTGACGGCGGCAACGGCCCCGCCGGACAGAACCCCAACAGCGGTGACAACCGTGGCGGTCGCGACCGCCGCGACCGCGACTCGCGCGGCGGCAACGCTGCCGAGAAGTCGAACTACATCGAGCGTGTCGTCTCGATCAACCGTGTGTCGAAGGTCGTCAAGGGCGGTCGTCGCTTCAGCTTCACCGCTCTGGTGATCGTGGGCGACGGCAACGGCCTGGTCGGCGTCGGCTACGGCAAGGCCAAGGAAGTTCCCGCGGCCATCCAGAAGGGTGTCGAGGAAGCTCGCAAGAACTTCTTCCGCGTCCCGCTCATCGGCGGAACCATCACCCACCCCGTCCAGGGAGAGGCTGCAGCCGGTGTCGTCCTGCTGCGTCCGGCTTCCCCCGGTACCGGTGTCATCGCCGGTGGCGCTGTGCGCGCGGTGCTGGAGTGTGCGGGTGTCCACGACATCCTGTCGAAGTCGCTCGGCTCCGACAACGCCATCAATGTGGTGCACGCGACGGTTGCGGCCCTCAAGGGTCTGCAGCGTCCCGAGGAAGTCGCGGCTCGCCGTGGCCTCACCCTCGAGGAAGTTGCCCCCGCCGGCATGCTGCGCGCACGTGCACAGGCTGCTGGGAGCGTGAAGTAATGGCAGAGCTGAAGATCACCCAGATCAAGAGCACCATCGGGGCCAAGTCGAATCAGCGCGACAGCCTCCGGACCCTCGGTCTGCGGAAGATCCGCCAGTCCGTCGTCCGCGAGGACAATGCGCAGAATCGTGGCCTCATCAACGTGGTGCGTCACCTCGTCACCGTTGAGGAGGTCTGAGAATGACCATCAAGCTGCATCACCTGCGCCCGGCTCCGGGTGCGAAGACGGACAAGACCCGCGTCGGACGCGGTGAGGGTTCGAAGGGCAAGACCGCCGGCCGCGGTACGAAGGGCACGAAGGCACGCAAGAACGTGTCGCCGGCCTTCGAGGGTGGCCAGATGCCCATCCACATGCGTCTGCCGAAGCTCAAGGGCTTCAAGAACGCATTCCGTACCGAGTACCAGATCGTCAACGTCGGGGACATCGCTCGCGTGTTCCCCGAGGGTGGACAGATCGGTGTCGCGGACCTCGTGGCGAAGGGTCTGGTTCGCAAGAACCAGCTCGTCAAGGTCCTCGGCGAAGGCGAGCTGACGGTGGCCGTGCAGGTCACCGCCGACAAGTTCTCGGCCTCCGCTCAGGAGAAGATCGCTGCAGCCGGTGGCAGCGCGACCGTCCAGGCCTGACCTGTACTTTCGCGTGTGAGTCACGGCTGTCGAACGGCCGCGGTGCAGATACCTGCACCGCGGCCGTTCGCGCGTTCGCACCGGTGTCCCAAGCTGCGTTCGCAGCGGTGACATAGGCTACCGGGCTACGCCTCTCATCGGGGCCCACTGTTAGAGTTTCAGAGTTGTCTACCGTCCGACGGATCCCTCTCGATCCGTCGTCCCCGATCGGCCCGCCAGGAGGATCTTTGCTTTCCGCCTTCGTCTCGGCCCTCAGGACACCGGACCTGAGGCGGAAGATTCTCATCGCCCTCGGGCTCGTGGCGCTGTACCGCCTCGGTGCTACCGTGCCGTCCCCGGGCGTCGACTACGGCAACGTCCAGGCCTGTGTCGATCAGCTCGCCGGCAGCGAGCAGGCCGGCATCTACTCGCTGATCAATCTGTTCTCCGGCGGCGCGCTACTGCAGTTGTCGGTCTTCGCGATCGGCATCATGCCGTTCATCACCGCGAGCATCATCGTCCAGCTGCTCACCGTGGTCATTCCACGCTTCGAGGAACTGCGCAAGGAGGGCCAGTCCGGCCAGGCCAAGATGACGCAGTACACGCGTTATCTCGCCGTCGCGCTCGCCGTCCTGCAGGCCACCGGCATCGTCGCGCTCGCCGCCCGAGGGCAGCTGCTGCAGGGCTGCTCGGAGCCGATCCTCGCCGACGACAGCATCTTCGGGATGGTCGTCATCGTGCTGGTGATGACCGCCGGTGCCGCCGTCGTCATGTGGTTCGGTGAGCTCATCACCGAACGCGGTGTCGGCAACGGCATGTCGCTGCTGATCTTCGCCGGTATCGCGGCCGCGCTGCCGAGCGAGGGTCGCATGATCCTCGAATCCCGCGGCGGCCTCGTCTTCGCGATCGTCTGCGTCGTGGCCCTGGCCCTCATCACGGGTGTCGTGTTCATCGAGCAGGGTCAGCGCCGGATCCCGGTGCAGTACGCCAAGCGCATGGTCGGCCGTCGTATGTACGGCGGTTCGTCGACCTACCTGCCGCTGAAGGTCAACCAGGCGGGCATCATCCCCGTCATCTTCGCGTCGTCGCTGCTGTACCTGCCCAATCTCGTCGCGCAGCTCACCGGTGCCACGACGAACCCGGATCCGAGTTGGTGGCAGCGGATCATCAACGAGTACCTGGTCAATCCGAACAACCCGGTCTACATCGCGATCTACTTCGCCCTGATCGTGTTCTTCGTCTTCTTCTACGTCGCCATCACCTTCAATCCGGAGGAGCGGGCCGACGAGATGAAGAAATACGGCGGCTTCATCCCGGGCATCCGCCCCGGTCGCCCGACCGCCGAATATCTCAGTTTCGTGCTCAACCGCATCACGGTTCCGGGCTCGATCTACCTCGGTCTCATCGCGACGCTGCCGAACTTCTTCCTGTCCGGCAGCCAGACGGCCTCGAGCATCTTCGGTGGCGCCGCGGTTCTCATTCTCGTCAGTGTCGCGCTGGACACTGTCAAGCAGATCGAAAGTCAACTGATGCAGCGCAACTACGAAGGGTTCCTCAAGTGAGACTTGTACTGCTCGGTCCTCCCGGTGCCGGCAAGGGCACACAGGCCGCGATTCTGTCCGAGAAGCTCGGCGTCCCCGCCATCTCGACGGGCGATCTTTTCCGCGCGAACATCGGGCAGGGCACCCCGCTCGGCGTCGAGGCCAAGAAGTACATCGACGCGGGGGAGCTCGTTCCCGCCGAGATCACCAACAACATGGTGCGTGAGCGTCTGGCCGAGCCCGACGCCGCCAACGGCTTCCTCCTCGACGGCTTCCCGCGCAGCGTGGAGCAGGCCAAGGAACTCGAGAACATCCTGAAGGATCTCGGTGTCGAGCTCGATGGCGTGCTGTCCTTCGTCATCGACGAGGACGTCGTGGTCGAGCGCATGCTCGCCCGCGGTCGCGCCGACGACACCGAAGACGTGATCCGCAACCGTCTCCGGGTCTACCGTGAGGAGACGGCCCCGCTGCTCGACTACTACGCCGACTCGATCATCACGGTCGACGCGATCGGTGAGGTCGAGGAGATCAATTCGCGGGCTCTGTCCGCACTCGGAAAGTAGACGGGTAGTTCGACATGGGTTTCGGGCGCAAGCGCTCAGTGGTTCCGTTCCGCACCTCGGGTGAACTCGACGCGATGGCGGCGGCGGGAGCCGTGGTCGGTGCCGCACTCGTCGCAGTGCGCGAGGCCGCCAAGCCGGGCGTGAGCACCCTGGAACTCGACCAGGTGGCGGAATCGGTCATCCGCGATGCGGGGGCCGTTCCGTCCTTCCTGGGCTACCACGGCTTCACCGGTTCGATCTGTTCGTCGGTCAACGAGGTCGTCGTCCACGGCATCCCGTCGGTGTCGGTGGTGCTCGCCGAGGGCGACCTCGTGTCGATCGACTGCGGCGCGATCCTCGACGGCTGGCACGGCGACTCGGCATGGACCTTCGGGATCGGGGAGCTGTCGCAGGCCGACATCGACCTGAGCGAGGCCACCCGTCTGTCGCTCGAGGCCGGTATCGCGGCGATGCTCCCGGGCAACCGCCTGACCGACGTCTCGCATGCGATCGAGCAAGGCACGCATGCCGCCGAGAAGGTGCACGGCCGCTTGTACGGCATCGTCGACGGCTACGGCGGTCACGGTATCGGGCGCGAGATGCACATGGATCCGTTCCTCCCCAACGAAGGCAAGCCGGGCAAGGGCCCGAAGCTCGTCGTCGGATCGGTGCTCGCTGTCGAGCCGATGCTCACCCTCGGTACCTACGAGACCGAGGTCCTCGACGACGAGTGGACGGTGGTGACCGTCGACGGCAGCCGGGCCGCGCACTGGGAGCACACGGTAGCGGTCACCGAGGACGGCCCCCGTATCCTCACCGTCCGGCCGGAGTGACGCGAGCGGTCGTACTCCGCGGCGTCATACGTCGACGAGGAGCGTGACCGGTCCGTCGTTGACGAGGCTCACCTCCATGTGGGCCCCGAACTTCCCGGTCTCCACCGTCGCGCCGAGATCTCGTAGAGCGTTCGCGAACGCATCGACGAGAGGTTCGGCGATCGGGCGGGGAGCGGCGGCCGACCACGACGGACGCCTGCTCTTCCTCGTGTCGGCCATGAGCGTGAACTGGCTGACCACCAGGATCGGGGCGTCGACGTCGGAGGCGGATCGCTCGTCCTCGAGGATGCGCATCGTCCACACCTTCCGGGCGAGCGTCGCGGCCTTGGCCTCGTCGTCGTCGTGCGCGACGCCGACCAGCACGAGCAGACCGTGACCGTCTTCGGCCGGCGTGATGCGAGCCACCTCGGCTCCGTCGACCGCCACCGCCGCCGTGGTCACCCGCTGGATCAACGCCCGCACGTGCGGTCCTCCTCCTGGTCGTGGGCACGAGTGTGCCGGAGCTCATTTGTCCTGGACGGTCAACTTCCCGTACCATTGATCGGTGGTGCGCGCTGCGCTCCGATCGGTCCCGTGTCGAATTCCTTCGAATCTCGGTTCGTGTCCGGTCCCGGAGTTGCCGAGCGTCACGGTAACGGATGCCGATGCAACCACAACGCCGAACAACGGATCGCGGAGGATATGGCTAAGAAAGACGGGGCAATCGAGGTCGAGGGCCGGGTAATCGAACCGCTGCCCAATGCGATGTTCCGCATCGAGCTGGAGAACGGGCACAAGGTTCTCGCCCACATCAGCGGAAAGATGCGTCAGCACTACATTCGTATCCTTCCCGAGGACCGCGTTGTCGTGGAGCTTTCTCCCTACGACCTCACGCGTGGACGCATCGTCTACCGCTACAAGTAACGAAGCTTCCCCGGCCACACGGTCGGGGAGAATCATGTCGCCGGGCCGGCTCTGCCGTGTCCGGCGGCGCACATACAGGAGATCGGACTTACGTGAAGGTTCAGCCTAGCGTCAAGAAGATCTGCGAGAAGTGCAAGGTGATCCGCCGTAACGGTCGGGTCATGGTGATCTGCGAGAACCTGCGTCACAAGCAGCGTCAGGGCTAGATCCACCTTCGTCTCGAAGATCTGCTTGGCAACAAGCACGAAGACCTTCCAGCACCAGTCGCGTGGTTACGATCCTCGATCCGTCGAGGAGCTGCGCGATCAACCCCCGGTACGGAGGCCGGGGCCCCACTGTGTTTTTGAATCACACAGTTCTTCGACGCAGGGGACGGGCTGGGAGCAGACCTCCGCACACCGAATAGGAATGCCACATGGCACGTCTCGCAGGTGTCGATCTTCCCCGCGAAAAGCGGATGGAGATCGCACTCACCTACATCTACGGCATCGGCCGTACCCGCTCCCAAGAGATCCTCGAGGCCACGGGTGTCAACCCGGACCTGCGCAGCAAGGATCTGACGGACGAGGACCTCGCCAAGCTCCGCGAGTACATCGAGGAGAGCTACAAGGTCGAGGGTGACCTCCGTCGCGAGGTTCAGGCGGACATCCGCCGCAAGATCGAGATCGGCTGCTACCAGGGCCTGCGACACCGTCGTGGTCTGCCCGTGCGTGGACAGCGCACCAAGACCAACGCCCGCACCCGCAAGGGTCCGAAGCGCACCGTCGCAGGAAAGAAGAAGTAATGCCTCCCAAGTCACGCAGCACCGGTCCGAAGAAGACCCAGAAGGCACGGCGCAGGGACAAGAAGAACGTTCCGCACGGTGCCGCTCACATCAAGAGCACGTTCAACAACACCATCGTGTCCATCACGGACCCGCAGGGCAACGTGATCTCCTGGGCGTCCTCCGGCCACGTCGGCTTCAAGGGTTCGCGCAAGTCGACCCCGTTCGCCGCACAGCTCGCCGCCGAGAACGCCGCCCGCAAGGCGCAGGAACACGGTGTCAAGAAGGTCGACGTCTTCGTCAAGGGCCCGGGCTCGGGCCGCGAGACGGCGATCCGTTCCCTCCAGGCCGCAGGCCTCGAGGTCGGCACCATCTCCGATGTCACCCCGCAGCCCCACAACGGTTGCCGTCCGCCCAAGCGGCGTCGCGTCTAACGGGAAAGGAAGGTAAAGAAAAATGGCTCGTTATACCGGTCCCGTTACCCGTAAGTCGCGTCGTCTCCGTGTCGACCTGGTCGGAGGCGATCAGGCCTTCGAGCGTCGCCCCTACCCGCCCGGCCAGCACGGCCGCGCGCGGATCAAGGAGAGCGAGTACCTGCTCCAGCTGCAGGAGAAGCAGAAGGCCCGCTTCTCGTACGGCGTCATGGAGAAGCAGTTCCGTCGCTACTACGAAGAGGCCGCAAGCCGCCCCGGCAAGACCGGTGAGGTTCTGCTGGTCATCCTCGAGTCGCGCCTGGACAACGTCGTCTACCGTGCCGGCCTCGCCCGCACGCGTCGTCAGGCCCGCCAGCTGGTGAGCCACGGCCACTTCCTGGTCAACGGCAAGAAGGTCGACATCCCCAGCTACCGCGTCTCGCAGTACGACATCATCGATGTCCGCGAGAAGTCGCTGAGCACGCTGCCCTTCCAGGTCGCCCGCGAGACCCAGGGCGAGCGCCCGGTTCCGGGTTGGCTGCAGGTCGTCGGCCCGCGTCTGCGAGTGCTGGTCCACCAGCTCCCCGAGCGCGCGCAGATCGACATCCCGCTGCAGGAACAGCTGATCGTCGAGTACTACTCGAAGTAAGACACCTCGGTGTCGTGGTGTCCTCCGGTCCGTCCGGGCGGGAGGACACCGCTCCATTCCACTAGGGCGTCATATGGCGGACGCCCACAAGGAGGCAACAGATGCTCATCTCTCAGCGACCCGCACTGACCGAAGAGGTCATCGCTGAAAACCGCTCGAAGTTCGTCATCGAGCCGCTCGAGCCTGGCTTCGGGTACACCCTCGGCAACTCGCTTCGTCGCACCCTGCTCTCGTCGATCCCGGGCGCCGCTGTCACCAGCATCCGCATCGACGGCGTTCTCCACGAGTTCACCACCGTTCCCGGGGTGAAGGAGGATGTCACCGACATCATCCTGAACCTCAAGGGTCTCGTGGTGAGCTCCGAAGAGGACGAGCCGGTCACCATGTATGTCCGCAAGCAGGGGCCGGGCACCGTCACGGCCGGCGACATCGTGCCCCCGGCCGGTGTCACCATCCACAACCCGGATCTGCACATCGCCACCCTGAACGACAAGGGCAAGCTGGAGATCGAGCTCGTCGTCGAGCGCGGTCGCGGCTACGTTCCTGCCGTGCAGAACAAGGCGTCCGGCGCCGAGATCGGCCGTATCCCGGTCGACTCGATCTACTCGCCGGTGCTCAAGGTGACGTACAAGGTGGAAGCGACCCGCGTCGAGCAGCGCACCGACTTCGATCGGCTCATTCTCGACGTGGAGACCAAGAACTCGATCAGCGCGCGGGACGCGCTCGCCTCGGCGGGCAAGACCCTCGTGGAGCTCTTCGGTCTGGCTCGTGAGCTGAACGTCGAAGCAGAAGGCATCGAGATCGGTCCCTCGCCCGCCGAGGCCGACCACATCGCCTCCTTCGGACTTCCGATCGAGGACCTCGACCTCACGGTCCGGTCCTACAACTGCCTCAAGCGCGAAGGTGTCCACACCGTCGGCGAGCTCGTGGCACGGACGGAATCCGACCTGCTCGACATCCGCAACTTCGGCCAGAAGTCCATCGACGAGGTCAAGGTCAAGCTGCACTCGCTCGGCCTGTCCCTCAAGGACAGCCCGGCATCGTTCGACCCCAGCACCGTCGCCGGCTACGACGCCGCGACCGGTACCTGGAGCGATACCGAGGCCGGCTCCTTCGGTGACAACGACGGCAACGAGGACTACGCCGAGACCGAGCAGCTGTAGCAGCTCACGGTCCGTTACTAGGAGAAAATCATGCCCAAGCCCAAGAAGGGCGCCCGCTTCGGCGGATCGGCCTCGCATCAGAAGGCGCTCATGGCCAACCTGGCCACCGCGCTCTTCGAGCACGGCCGCATCACCACCACCGAGGCCAAGGCCAAGGCCCTGCGCCCGTACGCCGAGAAGCTCGTCACGCACGCCAAGGCCGGCACGCTGGCCTCGCGTCGTGAGGTGCTGAAGGTCATCCGCAACAAGGACGTCGTCCACTCGCTGTTCGCGGAGATCGGTCCCTCCTTCGAGGACCGCAACGGCGGTTACACCCGCATCATCAAGACGATGCCGCGCAAGGGCGACAACGCCCCCATGGCCATCATCGAGCTGGTGCGCGAGAAGACCGTCACCTCCGAGGCCGACCGCGCTCGCCGCGTCGCCGCCTCGCAGGCACCCGCCGAGGACAACGCGGTCCAGGCCGTCGAGGCCGAGGCCACCGACGCCGAGGTCGCGAACGCCGACGCCGTCGTCGAGGGTGTCGAGGACACCAACGCCACGGCTGCCGACGCACCCGAGGCGGACGAGGCCAAGAAGGACTAATCCACTTGGTTTCGGCATCTGCTGAAGCTCACGAGCCCGCCGACCCTTCCGAGGGCGGCGGGCTCGTGGCTTCTCACGAGACAACCCGTCTGCGACTCGACATCGCGTACGACGGCACCGACTTCTCCGGCTGGGCACGGCAGCCCGGACGTCGCACGGTGTGCGGGGAGATCGAGGAAAAGCTCTCCGCGATCGTCCGCACCCCCGTGCTGCTCACCGTCGCCGGTCGCACCGACGCCGGCGTGCACGCTTCCGGGCAGGTCGCCCACGTCGACGTCCCCTCCGCGGTGCTGCCCGACGATCCGTCGCGCTGGGTCCGCCGTCTCGCACGGTTCCTGCCCCGCGACGTGCGGGTCACCGGGATCTCCGTCGCCCCCGAACATTTCGACGCGCGTTTCTCGGCGATCCGGCGCCACTACGAATACCGCCTCACCACAGCGGTGTACGGCGCCGAGCCGCTGCGTGCCCGCGACACCGTCGCGTGGCCGAAGGCCGTCGATCTCGATGCGATGCAACGCGCGTCGCAGTCGCTGCTCGGCCTGCACGACTTCGCCGCCTTCTGCAAGCGGCGGGAGGGTGCGACGACCGTACGTGAACTGCAGCGATACGACTGGACCCGCGAAGGTGACATCCTCACCGCCTATGTCAGCGCCGACGCCTTCTGCTGGTCGATGGTGCGCAGCCTCGTCGGCGCGGCCCTGGCCGTGGGGGAGGGGCGTCGCAGCGTCGAGTGGATGACGGCCCTGCTCGACGAACGCGAACGTGCGGCGTCCGTCGCGGTGGCACCGGCCCACGGCCTGTCACTGGTTCGCGTCGACTACCCTGCTGACGAGGAACTCGCCGCGCGCAACGCTGCGACGCGGGAGATGCGCGGGCCCATCACGCCCGGCTGTTGCGGATGAAGGGAACGAATGTGCGCGCACGACGGTTTGCGTTGATGGGGACGATCGGGGCGCTCGCCGTCTCGTCGCTGGTCCTGTCCGGTGCCGCGGTCGCCCACGCCGAGGATCTCCCGGCCGCCGCGACCGGCGAGACCCGGTCGCAGAGCGCGACTGTCGAACGCATCGAGAAGCACACCGACCGCGATTGGTCGCTGTTCGTGTACTCGCCGTCGATGGAACGCACCATCGAGCTGCAGGTGCTGCGACCGGCCGACACGAGCGCGCCGCGACCGGTCTTCTACCTGCTCAACGGTGCCGGTGGGGGACTGGACCGGGCGACCTGGCGCGAGCAGACCGACATCGTGGAGTTCTTCGGCGACAAGAACGTCAACGTCGTCACTCCGGTCGGTGGCGCGTTCAGCTACTACACCGACTGGCTCGAGGACGATCCCGTTCTCGGACGCAACAAGTGGACGACCTTCCTCACCGAGGAGATCCCCTCCGTGGTCGACGAGACACTCGGTGCGAGCGGCCGCAACGCGATCGCCGGTGTGTCGATGTCGGCGACGTCGGCGCTGGCGCTCGCCCAGCAGGCGCCCGATCTCTACCAGGCGGTGGGTTCGTACAGTGGATGCGCCGAGACCGCGTCGGATATCGGTTCGCGCTATGCGGAGATCGTCGTCGCGTTCGGCGGGGGCGAGGTCGAGAACATGTGGGGACCGGTCGCCGGTGAGCACTGGACCGAACAGGACGTCGTGCTCAACGCCGAGAAGCTGCGCGGCAAGGCCGTGTACGTCTCCACGAGCAGCGGTGTCCCGGGTCCGTACGAATTGAAGGCATGGGAGCAGGACGGTGTCGCCGTCCTTCCCGATGTGGCTCTGCTCGGGCTCATCGAGGCCGGCGTGAACGATTGCACGACGCGACTGCGCGGTGCGCTGGACGCAGCCGGGGTCGAGGCGACCTACTCGGTCCGGTCCGACGGTACCCACACCTGGGGCTACTGGCAGGAGGCCCTGCACGAGTCGTGGCCCGTGCTCGGCGAGGCCATCGGCGCCTGAGCCGAGAGCGCTGCCCTCGAAAAGACACCCGGGGGGTGTCCCTATGGTTTCGTCAAGCGGCGGCAGCAGCGGGGGTGCGATAGAAGGTCTTGTTCTTGAGCATGGCGTAGAGGACGTCGCAACGCCGTCGTGCGAGGCAGATCAGGGCGGCATTGTGCTTCTTACCTTCGGCCCGTTTGCGGTCGTAGTAGGCGCGACTGGTCGGGTCGTGCAACGCCGCGAACGCAGACAGGAACAACGCTCGTTTGAGTTTGCGGTTCCCCGACCGAGCGGGATGCTCGCCGCGGATCGAGGACCCGGAACGATGAGTCACCGGTGCGATGCCGGCGTAGGCGGCCAGGTGCGCCGCAGAGGCGAACGCCGAGCCGTCACCGACCTCGAGCAGGATCCGAGCTGCAGTCCTGATACCGACGCCGGGCATCGACATCAGGACCTGCGAAAGAGGGTGGTCATCGAGCATCCTCTCGACATCTTCGGCAATGCTCTTGCGCTGTTGCAGAACCTCTTTCAACGAGTCGGCCAGTTTCGGCAGAACAATCTCGGCCGCGCTGCTGCCCGGCACCGTCACTGTTTGTACATCGAGAGCAGCGAGGATTTCCTCGGCCAGCCGAGCCCCCATCCGCGGGGCATGCTTGGTCGCAAGTGTCGTGAGCCTGCGCTTGCCGGCTTTGCGGATGCCGACCGGTCCGCCGCAGCGCGACAGGATTTCCAGCACTGCCGGATGCGCGATCTTGGGGCCGAGCACGCGTTCGAGGGCGGGGTGGATTCCGGTGAGCAAGCCGCGGATTCGGTTGCTGATGCGGGTGGCTTCCCCGGCGAGGTCGTCGTCGAATCCGACGAGTACGCCGAGCTCGGCCAGGGCCTCGTCGCCGACATCGACCCGGCGCAGGGTGTGCGGCATCGTCCGAGCCGTATCGGCGATGATGAACGCATCTCGAGCATCGGTCTTCGCCTGGCCGGGGTACAGATCGGCGACGCGGCGCATCGTCAACCCGGGCAGGTACGCCACGGCATGACCGCAGGCCCGGGCGACGGTGACCGGCAGCGCCCCGATCGTGTTCGGCTGATCGACGACCACCAGCACCGGCCCGTGTTCGGCCAGGCGAGCGAACACGGACCGCAGCTTCGCCTCGTCGTTGGGCAGGGCTTTGTCGAACAGGCGGGTGCCGGCGGGGTCGAGTCCGACGGCGTGGTGTTCGCCTTTGCCCACGTCGATGCCGCAGAACACGGCGTAGGTCGGGTCCATGAAGCGTGCCTTTCGTTGCGCTCCGGACGGTCACCGATCCGACGTCGACACCCGGCATCCACGTTACGAGGAGACCTACCTGACGCTTGCGTGCAACAGGTGGCCGTGTCCCTATCAGCGGTCCATCGACGTCACCAGGTTCGGCGACACCACCCCCCGGATCATTCGAGAGACAGGGGCGAGAAGTCATACCGAACTTGGCGACCGTGGCCCCGCGGGTGCGGGACTACGAAGAAGGTAACGGGTGAGGTCCGCGACCTCACCCCCTCGGGCGTTCTCACGTGCTCGTCGGATCAGCCAGTCCAGGAACTCGAGGACGTTGCTGATGAGCGCATCGAGCGAACCGGGAAGCGGCCGAGCGCCTCGGCGATCATGCGGTGGCCCTCGGCCTCGTAGCAGTCGTCGCCCACATGGAAGGCCCACACCGCGACCGCGACCGCCGCGCGGACACGTCGGCGGAACCAGGCGTCCTCCTCACGGGGATCCTCGCCGTAGCCACGCAGAAAGGCCTGCTCGGCACCGGGGACCCGGAGGAACTCGCGTACCGCGAGCCGCTCGAAGTCCTCACCCGCCGGGCGCATCGCGGCACGCCCGAAGTCGATCACCTTCACCACACCGATGTCGTCGGCGAGCCAGTTGCGGCTCTGCCAGTCGCCATGGGTGGGCACCAGGGTGGCCGTCGGTGTCGGCCATCCCTCGACCATCGAGCGCAATCGGCCGGCGACGTCGGGACCGATACGGTGCGGCGCCGCGAGCCACCGCAGCGTCTTCGTGTTCGCCGATCGCTCGTACCCCTCGTCCACCACATGCTCCTGGCGATGGAACTGGGCGAGCAGCGCGCCGGCCTGCTCGTAGACGTCGAGACGGGACGACGCGGCGGTGCCCAGGACGAGCCGCCCCGGAAGGTATTCCGTCACGACGAGTTTCGTCGCGCGGTCGGCGAACACCATGCGGGCGGCCCGACTGCACCGTACCCACGGAGCGGTCCACCGCTCGTGCGCGCTGATCTCGCGGCCGATGTGCCGATCCGGAGTTCCGCCCGCCTTCACGACCAGTAGCCCGTCGTCGGTGTCGACCTCGAGGACAGTGGTCGACACCAGCCCCCAACTCATGTCGGAGACCACGACGATGCGGCCGAACCGCTGCGTCAGCAGGTGGCGTTGCTGTGGAGTGAGCCGCTCCAGGGCGTCCGGCATGAAGGCACTCTAGCGATCTTTCGCCGCGAAAACCCCTGTCGCTTCCGGCTTGCGATCGTTCACCCCGCGAGGGACCGCGCGACCACGAGTCGCTGAATCTGATTGGTGCCCTCGAAGATCTGCGTGATCTTCGCGTCGCGCATGAAGCGCTCGACCGGGAAGTCGCGGGTGTAGCCGTATCCACCGAGGACCTGCACAGCGTCGGTCGTGACCTTCATGGCGGCATCCGTCGCGACGAGCTTGGCCACCGACGCCTGCCGCGAGTAGGGCAGGCCGGCGTCCTTGCGCCGGGCAGCGTCGAGATAGGTGGCGCGGGCCGAGTCGACGGCGGCGGCCATGTCGGCGAGAACGAAGCCGAGGCCCTGGTGGTCGATGATGCGCTTGCCGAAGGCCTGCCGTTCCTTGGCGTAGGCCGTCGCCTCGTCGAGGGCGGCCTGGGCCAGACCCGTCGCGACGGCGGCGATCCCCAGGCGTCCGGAATCCAGTGCGCTGAACGCGATCGGCAGTCCCTGTCCCTCGGCGCCGATCCGGCGCTCGGCCGGGACGAAGGCGTCGTCGTAGTGGGCGGAGGTGGTGGGGATGGCGTGCAGGCCCATCTTCTCCTCGGGCTTGCCGAAGGACAGGCCCTCGGTGCCGGCGGGCACGAGGAAGCACGAGATGCCCTTGCTGCCGGTGTCGGCTGTGCGGGCGAACAGGGTGTAGAAGTCGGCCTTGCCGCCGTTGGTGATCCACGCCTTCGAGCCGGTGATGCGGTAGCCGCCGTCGACGGGTTTCGCACGGCACGCGAGGGCCGCGGCGTCGGATCCGGCCTGCGGCTCGGAGAGGCTGTACGCGCCGATGGTGTTGCCGCCCAGCATCTCCGGGAGCCACTTGTTCTTCTGCTCGTCGGTGCCGTGGGTGGCGAGCGCGAAGCACGACAGTCCGTGCACGCTCACCGCAACCGCCACGGCAGCCCAGCGGACGCCGAGTTCCTCGAGGACCTGCAGGTAGACCTCGTAGGGTTGGTCGCCGCCGCCGAACTCCTCGGGGTACGGCAGGCTCAGCAGCCCTGCGGCGCCGAGTGCGGGGAAGACGCCCTCGGGGAAGGTCTCCTTGCGCTCGTGCTCGTCGACGCGCGGGGCGAGCACCTTGTCGGCGACGTCGCGGGTGAGGTCGATCAGGTCGTAGGCCTCGCGGGTGGGAAGCAGACGCTCGACGGGCACGGTGGTTCCTCCTGGAAGACTGGGGACCAAAAATAGTACTGAGGACGATACTGCAGTACTGTTCTCGGTATGGCAAGAGTCGGTAGCCGGCGGCCCACCGCCCGGCAGGCGCAACTGTTCGACGATCTGGTCGCGTTGTTCCTGGCAGAAGGCTTCGCGCACCTGACCCTCGACGACATCGCCGCGCGTCTGCGCTGCTCGAAATCGACGCTCTACGCACTCGCGGAGAACAAGGACCGGCTCGTCTACGCGGCGACCGTCCACTTCTTCAAGGGTGCCGCCGACCGGGTGGAGGCCGACGTCGCGCGGGCCGCGGACGCCCAGGCTCGCATCGGCGCCTATCTCGAGGCCGTGGGGCGCGAACTCGAACCCGCCTCCACGCGGTTCATGGAGGACATCGCCCACACGCCGGTCGCGCGCGAGGTCTACGAACGCAACACCCGGTTCGCCGCCGACCGCGTCCGCCAGCTCATCTCCGAGGGAGTTGCGGCCGGCGAACTGCGCGACGTCCACGCGGCCTTCGTCGCCGACGTCGTCGCCTCGGTCATGGTCCGCATCCAGCAACGACAGGTGGCCGAGGCGACCGGTCTCGAGGACGCACGTGCCTACCGGGAACTCGCCGCACTGCTCGCGCACGGGCTCTCGACCGCACCGCACCTACGATCGACCCTATGACCACGGCTGCACCGAACGATCCGATCCGCCTCGAGGTCGTCGTCGCGAGTGTCCGCGCCGGTCGCATCGCGCCGGTCGTCGCAGACTGGTTCGCGGCCACCGCACGGCGTCGGCCCGAGTTCGACGTCGGCGTTCTCGATCTCGCCGAGACCCCGCTCCCGCACGACCTCTCGGGCGGTCCCGACGCCGACGCCTTCACCGGTCGCATCGGTGCTGCGGACGCCTTCGTGGTGGTGACCTCCGAGTACAACCACGGCTATCCCGCCGCGCTGAAGACGGCCATCGACACCGTCAAGCACGAATGGCGCACCAAGCCGGTCGGATTCGTCTCCTACGGTGGCCTGTCCGGCGGATTGCGCGCGGTCGAGCAGTTGCGGCAGGTCGTCGTCGAGGTCCACATGGTGCCGGTGCGGCAGTCGGTGAGCTTCCACCGCGTCAAGCACGCCTTCGCGGCCGACGGCACCACCACGGACGAGGCTGCGATCGACGGCGCGGAACGCATGCTCGACCAGATCGCCTGGTGGGCCCGCACCGTCCGCGCCGGAACCGCCCTCGACCGCTATCCCGGCTGAGGCGCCGGATCCGGCATGCGCGACCGGCCGAGATGGGTGCTCTCCGCCGCGATCGTCACGAGGGTGAGAGGCGTGCGTTCGCCGCCTGCCGTGAGCACCACACGGTCCCCGGCCGCTCCGGGTTGGAGCAACGACACCGTGGGGCGCTCGCGCGGCCATCCGTCCGGATGGATGTGCACGTGGATCGCGGTCGCGTGCGGCATGGACGAGGTGGGCGGGACGCCGTCGTAGACGACCGTGTCGAAATCGTGGTCGCCCGCGTACTCGCCCGCCAGACGCAGCCGGTCGGGTCCGGCCGCGGATCCGACCAGGCCGCGCCACGCACCGGACCGGTCGGTGTGGACGACGACCCGCGCCCCCACCGCGACGGCGCGGAAGACCACCTGCTGGGCGAGATACAACTCGCCCGCGATGTGGACCGAGCGGACTCCGGGACCGGTGAGACGCGCGGTGACGGCGCGACCGGCGTCGTCCGATCCGATGAGCTGCCCACACCCACCGGCCGGAAGAGCGAGGGCGTCGAGTTCCCTGCTACGCGATTCGCGCAAGGGAACCCGGTCTTCCAGTTGCGGAACCCCGAGGGGCAATGCCGCTGTGAGGAGTTCGGCGTGACGTCCGTACGCCGGGAACAGTCCGGCCACCGAGGGGACGTCCGCCTCGCGCGTGGTGAACCGTGCCAGCGCCCCGACCCGAACCGACCCGTCATCACCCGGTCGCAACCGGAGGACCAGTGTCGACGCCAAAGTTGGATGCGACCAGATCGCCGCCGTGTGGCGGCGGTCGATCCGACGTGGGTCGAAGACGCCGCCCGAGTCGAACGCGGAGGCCAGGGCGACGTGCCGGCGCGTCGGGGCCCACTCCGTCGCCGGGACCCCGTGGGAGATGCGCAGCGCGGCCTGTTCGATCTCGCTCGCGGTGAGCAGTCGCGCACCGTACCCGGCGTCGCCGAGCGCGCGGATCACGCGCCGCGCCGCCGCGACGACGGTCCGGGCGGCACCCTCGGAGCCTCCGCCCCGACGGGCGGCAGCGGCCGCGCAGGACGTGACGTCGAGTCGGAGCACCACCCGCACCGTGCGTTCGGCCGCGGCGGGAAGCGGGCCCAGCAACTGTGCGTAGGCCTGCCCCGCGGGGGTCGAGTCGCGAACCCGGCGCCCCTGCACCACGACATCGATCCCGTCCAGGACGACGTCGTGCCGGTACAGGCAGGCGGCGATCGCGTCGAGGGGGAGCGTTCGCCCCGTCTCCTCGCTGTCGCGCCCGAGTCGGGTGATCGCACCGGCCGGTGAGAACGGTTCGAGAACCACGGTCGCGTACGGGCCGTCCCATAGCACCCCCACCGGGACTGCCGACCCGACGTGGAAGTCGCGGAGGACACCCGAGACGGAGACGTCGTCCGGGCGTCGGCGCAGAACGGTCGCGATCCATTCGGCTGTGCCGCGTCCGCCGATCCGCACGAGGCACAGCGCGGCCGGTGGCACGGCGATCGCGCAGGCCACCCACACGGACGCCCCCGACACCACCGCCAGCGTCCATACGAGGGCGGCGACGCACTGGGCACCCACGAGCCGCACGGCGACACGGCTTCTCGCATCACCTGCTGCTGTGCTGATCCGTGCACCGGTGGGCGCTGTGCTGACCCGTGCACCGGTGGGCGCTGTGCTGACCCGTGAATCCCCCGACTCGAAGACGGTTCGTTGCATCGATCCCCCCCGAACGACGGCCGGCAATGATTCCGGCGCGGTGCCGACCTTCCCCCTGACCGCGCGGAGCGCCTGTGGTGGACGCCCGACAGGACTGTACTGTGTTGCGCCAGAGAGCGTGCCGTACGGGGGGAGATCGATGGCAGCGCAACCGACCACGCGATGGCAGGTCAGTGGATACCGTTTCCTGGCACGACGCATGGATCATGCGTTGGTGCGGGGCGACGTACGAATGATCCACGATCCCATGCGTTCCCAGTTCCGGGCGTTCGTCGTCGGAGTCGTCGTCGCGTGTGTCGTGCTGGGAGGCTGTGCCGCCCTTGCCCTGTTCCGCCCCCAGGACCGGATCGGTGATGCTTCCGTCGTCGTCGGACGCGACTCCGGTGCGCTCTACGTCGCGATCGGCACGACCTTCCATCCCGTCCTGAATCTCGCGTCGGCCCGGCTGATCCTCGGATCGCCCACCGAACCGGCGGTCGTAGCCGACGAGGAACTGACGACACGACCACGCGGACCGCTGGTGGGGATCCCGGGTGCGCCGTCCTCCCTGGTCCATGATGCAGAGGAGGTGCCGTGGACGGTGTGCGACGTCGCCGACCCGAACGGTCTGCAGTCCTCGACCACCGCCGTGCTCGCCGGCACACCCGACCACCGGGCAGGCTCGGTGCTCGCCGACGACGAAGCGCTCCTCGTGGCCGCGGACGGCAGATACCACTTGCTCTACGAGGGCAGACGCGCCGAAATCGACCCGAACGACCGGTCGCTCGTGCGCCTGCTGGGCATCGACGTCTCCCGTGCGCGCCCCGCGAGTCCCGGACTGCTCGCCGCCGTGCCGGAATCGCCGAAGCTGGCGGCACCCCACATCACCGGCGCCGGAGGTGTCCCGGGCATGTCGATCCCGGGTGTGCGAGTCGGGTCGGTCGTCGCGGTGTCCGAACCGGACGGGCAGAGTTTCCACGTAGTGCTCGAGAACGGTGTGCAGGAGGTCTCGCGGGCCACCGCACATCTCATCCACTTCTCGGATTCGCAAGGAGCACCCGAGATTCCGGTGATCCCACCCGACGTCCTCGCAGCCGCGCCGGTCGTGCACGAACTGCCGGTCGACACCTTTCCCGAGGTCGTCCCGCGCATCGTCGATCCGGGGGAGAGGCCTGTGGCGTGCTCCACCTGGCAGCCCGGCACAGGCGAGAACGACCGGCACCGCTCGACTCTGCGGTTGTCCGCGGGGACGGCCCTGCCCACCGGCAAGGACGCCGTGCCGGTGGTCCCGGCCCAGGCGGACGATGCCGGACCGCAGGTCGACGCGATCCACATCCCGCCGGGCCGCGGCAGATACGTGCAGACCACCTCGCTGACCTCGGACACCGACCGTCTCGGTTCGTTGTTCTACGTCGCCGACACCGGCGTGCGGTACGGCATCACCGATGCGGACGCCGCTGCGGCACTCGGCTTCACGGATCCACCCGCCCGGGTCCCGTGGCCCATCCTGCAGTTGCTCGCTCCGGGACCCGCGCTCGGCCGGGAACAGGCGCTGCTCGCACACGACGGTGTCGCCGCCGACCCGGAGGCGGTCCCCGTCGGGGCGGGCAACTGATTCAGGTCCGTGATCGGGCGAGTCGTCGTGCCGGTGCAGTGAGGACGAGAACGAGGGCGGTCGCGGCGATCACGGCCGCAGCCGAGATCAGTGCGATGGTGCGCGGCCGGTGATCCGGTACCGGGGGAGGAGTCGGCTCGGCGACGGCAACCGCCGGCATCGGCTCCGCGCGCCCGGCCGGCAGCGGCGCGGTGACGGCGGCGAGCGGGTCGACGACCCCGTGGCCCACCTGCGGATTCCATCCTTCTGCGGGGGAGTGGGCGGTGCTCTCGATGCGCGTCATCACCTCTCGGGCGGACAACTGCGGGTACCGCGAGCGCACCAGCGCGACCGTCGCCGCGACGAGCGGCGCCGCGAAACTCGTCCCGGACACCGGTCTGCCGCCCTGGGGGCCGGGGATCAGGTCGGCCAGACCGTCGGTGCCGGGATTGAGTGAGACGAGCCCGCTCCCGGGAGCGGCGACGTCGACCCACGGCCCGGGCAGGCTGTACCCGGCCGGTGTGCCGTCGTCCTCGACCGCGCCGACGGTGAGGACGTACTCGTCGTACCAGGCCGGTGATGCCAGGGTGACGACCGAATCCCACGGATCCGCACCGGGATCGGCCGGATCCGCCGAGCGCGGATTGCCTTCGCGGCAGGTGTCGGTGTTGCCGGCCGCCGCGACGACGACCGCGTCGTGTACATCCGTCGCGTACTGCACTGCCGCTCCCAGCGGACCGTCGACGAGGCCTTCGGCGACCGTCCGGCAGGCGACCTCGGAGACGTTGACGACGGTGGCGCACCCGACGTGGGGATCATCGCCATCCGCCAGTCGAGCGGCCATTTCTCCGACCGCTCCCGATCGGACGACGATGCCGCGCGCAACGCCTCCGGATACGGCGACGTACGGACCCTCGCGGCGGCCGTCCGGCAGGCGGTGGATCTCGGCGCCACCGTCGTCAACGTCTCCGAGGTCGCCTGCCGGA
>NZ_LZMJ01000061.1:0-104840 GCF_001665495.1 Rhodococcus sp. 852002-51564_SCH6189132-a | reverse complement strand
TTCCCGGGGCAGGTCAACTCATTTTCGGATTAGCCACGTGTCCATTCCCGGGGCAGGTCACCTCATTTTCGGATTAGCGCCACGGTGTCGTATGTGCAGCGCCACCGGCAGCGCGGCGTTGCTGCAACGGACACGGCATTCGCGTGTCGCTGCGAATCGGTGTCGGCGCATACGCGGTGACCGGCCCGGTGGCACGAACCGCTGTGGTGACGGATTCGCGGAGTCACGGCCAAGACTGAGGCCGGCTCGACTTTCCGGATACGCCGCGACGAGTACCAACGAACGAGCAGGCGGATCGGCCATGACATGGAACATCTTAAAGTCGCTAGTTAACATAACGAGGCATTATCGGCCGCATCGCTTTGTCGATCTTTTGACCACAGGTGATTACGAGGTCGCCGTCGACTCCTCCGTCCCACCCGGTGTCGTCACCGCTTCCGCTGTCATCAGACGCGTGATCTCCTCCCGGTCCGCCTGCGACGGCAGTCCCCACCCGTCTCGGTAGCCGTACAGCTCCCGCAGGGTGACGGCGCGTCGATTGCCGTCGGCGATCTCGATGTCGTCGACAGTGATGAGGCCGGGATGCGCCACTCCCGTGGCCTGCGCGATCTTGAACACGTCGCGGCGGAGGGTTTCGATGTAGTCGGCGACGCGGTCGGCCTTGGTCGGGACGTCGAGTCCTCGGGTGAGCCAACGGTTCTGCGTCGCCACGCCGGTGGGGCACCGGTCGGTATGGCATTTCTGCGCCTGGATGCATCCGATCGAGAACATCGGTTCGCGGGCGACGTTGACCATGTCGCATCCGAGCGCCATCGCCACCACCGCGTTGTCGGGCAGGCCGAGTTTGCCGGCACCGATGAAGGTGACGTCGTCGGTCAAGCCGGCTTCGGCGAATGTCGCGTAGACCCGCGCGAAGCCGCTGCGGAACGGAAGCGATACGGCGTCGGCGAACACCAATGGTGCAGCGCCGGTTCCACCTTCGCCGCCGTCGATGGTGACGAAGTCGACTCCGCGGTCGGTCTCGCTCATCTGGCGTGTGAGTTCGTCCCAGAAGGTCGTGTCGCCCACGGCGGACTTGATCCCCACGGGAAGTCCCGTTTCGGCTGCGAGCAGTTCGACCCAGTCGAGCAGGCTGTCGATGTCGTGGAACTCCGTGTGCCGCGACGGGCTCACGCAGTCCTTGCCGACGGGGATTCCACGGACCTCGGCGATCTCCGGGGTGACCTTGGCTCCGGGTAGCAATCCGCCCAGTCCGGGCTTGGCGCCTTGGCTGAGTTTGATCTCCAGGGCACGCACGGGTGCCGATTCGACGACCCGCTTCAGTCGTGCGAGGTCGAAGTGTCCGTCCTCGTCGCGGCACCCGAAATAGCCGGTGCCGATCTGGAAGATCAATTCTCCGCCGTTGCGGTGGTACGTCGTCAGGCCGCCTTCACCGGTGTTCTGCAGGCATCCGGCCGTCCCGGCACCCCGGTTGAGTGCTTCCACGGCGGCACCGGACAGCGAACCGAAGCTCATCGCCGAGATGTTGACGAACGACTCGGGACGGAAGGCACGGGTACGTCCCCGGGCAGCGCCGAGCACCTTCGCGGACGGGAGCGACACCTTGTCGCCCCCGTGAGGGGCACTCGACGGCGGCAGGTCCGAGAACGTGCGGTGCTTGATGATCGTGTACCCGTCGGTGTACTCGATGTCGTTGTCGCTGCCGAATCCGAAGGTGTTGGTGACGTTCTTCGACGAAGCGTATATCCACCGGCGCTGATCGCGGTTGAACGGCCGTTCCTCGTTGTTGTTCGTCGTGATGTACTGCCGCAGTTCGGGTCCCAGCGACTCCAGCAGATAGCGACCGTGCCCGAGAATCGGGAAGTTGCGTAGCAGCGAATGGCGCTTCTGCACAAGATCGTAGGCACCGACAGCGGCCGCCGCAGCGGCCGGGATTCCGAGCATTTTCGACCGTCCCATTTCCCGAGAGTACGTCCGGGTGGGGCTGCGCGATGCGGGTCCGGGCGTAATCGCCGACCCGTTTCGGCAGGCGGCGGACCGGGGTACTCCTCGGCAAACCGTGCGTGGGGAGAGGTGATCGAATGCGGAACCGTGACCGGCGGGCCGACTACGACGAAGGCGACCTCGAGGTCGAAGACCGGAAGAAGGCCGCAGCGGGTGTCACCGGCGTCGCCGTGGCGGTGAAGCGATCCCTCGAGCAGATGGGGCTGGTGCGTTCGGTCGAGACACTGCTCGAGTTGAACCAGGCCGAAGGGTTCGACTGCCCGAGTTGCGCGTGGCCCGACCCGGACCCCGGTCATCGCAAGATCGCCGAGTTCTGCGAGAACGGCGCCAAGGCCGTCGCCGAGGAAGGCACCAAGCGACGTGCCGACCCGAGCTTCTTCGCCAGGTACAGCATCGCGGAACTGGCCGAGCACAGCGAGCTGTGGCTCGGCAAGCAGGGCCGCATCACGCATCCGATGGTCAAGCGGCCCTGCGCCACGCACTACACCCCGATCGAGTGGGACGAGGCCTTCACCCTCATCGGTGAACAGCTGAAGTCGCTGGACAGCCCCGATCAGGCCACCTTCTACACGTCCGGACGGGCATCGAACGAAGCGGCCTTCGTGTACCAGCTGTTCGCGCGGGCGTTCGGGACCAACAATCTGCCCGACTGCTCGAACATGTGCCACGAGTCCACGAGCATCGCGCTGCAGGAGTCGATCGGCATCGGCAAGGCCAGCGTCACGCTCGACGATGTGCACCACGCCGAGCTGATCATCCTGCAGGGGCAGAACCCCGGCACCAACCACCCGCGCATGCTCACCGCACTCGAAGAGGCCAAGCAGAACGGCGCGAAGATCCTGACGATCAACCCGCTGCGCGAAGCGGGGCTGGTCAACTTCCGGAACCCGCAGACACCGCGCGGCGTGCTCGGTCGGGGAACGGATCTGTCCGACCTGCATCTGTCGATCAAGGTGAATGGCGACCTCGCGCTGTTGCAGGCGTTCGGGTCGCTGCTCGTCGAATGGGACGCGCTCGACCACGACTTCGTGCAGAGCCGCACCCGGGGATTCGACGAATGGGTCGAACACGTCCGGGACATCGACTGGGACGAGGTGGTCGCCGCGACCGGCCTGTCGCGTCAGCAGATCACCGAGGCCGCGCAGATGCTGCGACGCTCGAAGGCAACGGTCTTCTGCTGGGCCATGGGCCTGACTCAACACCGCAACGCGGTCGCGACCATCAAGGAGATCTGCAATCTCGCATTCGCGCAGGGCAACATCGGTAAGCGCGGCGCCGGCCTCATGCCCGTGCGCGGACACTCGAACGTCCAGGGCGACCGCACGATGGGGATCTGGGAACGCGCGCCGCAGAGTTTCCTCGACGCGGTCGAGAAGGAGTTCGGTTTCGATCCTCCTCGTGAGAACGGTTACGACACGGTCGATTCGATCAAGGCGATGCGCGACGGCAAGGTGCGGTTCTTTCTCGGCCTCGGCGGCAACTTCGTGCAGGCGGCACCCGACACCGCTGTCACCGCGGAGGCGATGGCAGGTATCGACATGACGGTGCACATCTCGACGAAACCCAATCGTTCCCATCTGGTCTGCGGCAGAACGGCATTGATCCTCCCGGCGCTCGGGCGTACCGACAAGGACGTCCAGGCCTCGGGGCCGCAGTTCGTGTCGGTCGAGGACACGACGTGCGCGGTCCACGCCTCCCGAGGACCGCTGAAACCGCCCAGCGAGCACGTGCGTTCGGAGGTCGCGATCATCACGGGCATCGCCGAGGCCACGCTCGGCGACCGCTACGGGATCGACTGGAAGGCGATGCGCGACGACTACGCGAACATCCGCTCGCGCATCTCCCGCGTCGTCCCGGGTTGTGAAGGGTACGAGGTCAACGTCCGGCGTCCGGGAGGGTTCATCCTGCCGCATCCGCCCCGCGACACCCGAAGCTTCGAGACCGATTCGGGTAAAGCGGAATTCGCCGTCTCGCCGGTGGAGGTGGTTCAGGTCCCGCCGGGGCATCTGTTGCTGCAGACGATGCGCAGCCACGACCAGTTCAACACCACCATCTACGGCCTCAGCGACCGCTACCGCGGCATCGAGGGCGGCCGTCGCGTCGTGTTCATGCACCGGGACGACATCGCCGCACTGGGTTTCGACGACGGAGACTTCGTCGACCTGTTCACACGATGGGACGGCGACGACCGCGAACGGTGCGCCACGAGGTTCCGGATCGTCGAGTACGACCTGCCGAGGGGAAGTGCGGCCGCCTACTATCCGGAGACCAACCCTCTCGTCCCGCTCGATTCGACTGCACTGAAGAGCAACTGCCCCACCTACAAGTCGATCGTGATCTCCCTGACGCCCGCCGGAAGTCGCGACGACGAGTGCCCGGATGTGCTCGGAACCGCGCCCGCGGGATCGGACTGGTCGCACAAGACGACCCCGGAGCCGAAGCACCTGTCCTGACCGTCGATCAGGACGCCTCGAATGCTCCTTCGCGCAGCAGTGTTTCGGCCGTCACGAAGGCCGCAGCGCGTCGCCTCACGGTGGGCGGTGCCGGTGGGTTGCCGTTCCACTGGTCGAACAGCGTGCTCAGGCTCAGTGCGATGCGCTCCGGCGACTCCCAGTGACGCCACGCATCGAAATCTTTCGTGAGCAAGAGTTTCCGCGCTGTTTCGAGCGGGGTGAGTCCGGCCCGGTGATGATCCTGGGCGGCATCGCGCAGCCACAGCCAGTAGTCGCGCAGTGCTCGGATCTCCGCCGCACCACAGGTCGGCCCGTGCCCGGGTACGTACACGTCGGCGTCCCAGCCGAGCAGCCGATCGAGCGCCGACAACCAGTTGTCGAGCGGGCCGTGCCACAGGATCGGCGTCGACCCGATGAACAGCAGGTCGCCGGTGAAGACGACCCCGGCATCGGCCACGCGGACGACGAGGTCGCCGGCCGTGTGGCACGGTCCGAGTTGCTCGAGTTCGATCGTGCGACCACCGATGTCCAGTGAGGTGGCGGTCGCGAAGGTCGTGTCGGGCATCCGCGGGGTGCGGCGCGGGAATCGGGCACCGCCGCGGACCCGCGCCATGTAGGCACCGGCCGCACCGATGGGGCCGGGGACGCGCCGGATCAGGGAGCCCGTGCCGGCCAGCACGGTGAGGGCGCGCGGTGGAAGATCCTCGCGCATCCCGTCCAGTGCGGCGGCGCTGGTGGTGATCCGCGCGTCGGGCGGCAGCGTGTCGTTGCCCCACCAGTGGTCACCGTCGCTGTGGGTGTTCACCGCGTCGGTGATCGGAGCATCGGCGACCAGCGGTGCCTGCGCCTCGGCGATGCGCTGCGCCCATGCGACGTCCCATGCGGTATCGACGACCAGCGACGCCGTTCCCGGTGCGACGACCAACCCGGTGTTGGCCTCACCCCAACCGCCCGGGGTGCGCACGAACGCCCAGACCCCGTCACCGACCTGCTGCAATCCACTCATGTCGACCTCCCGGCCCGCCACCCTACCGAGGTGTCCGTTTCGTGCGCCTTCGGCTCGGGTAGCCGACGATCAACCGTCATCCACAGGAGCCGACAGACATGAGACTCAGTACCGTTCTCGCGACCGCCGCTGCCACCACGACCACCGCGATCGTCGGATCGATCGCCTCCCAGGACACGGACTCCCGGTGGTACCGCAAGTTGCGCAAGCCCGGTTTCCAGCCTCCGGCCGCGGCGTTCCCGATCGTCTGGACGGCGCTGTATGCCGATATCGCTGTCACCTCGGCCGTCGCGATCGACGAGTACACCGACGCCGACGACTACGCGGGTCGTCGCAACTACATCGCGGCTCTGGCTACGAATCTCGTTCTCAACGCGTCGTGGTCGTGGGTGTTCTTCAAGTGGCATCGGTTGATGCCTGCCACTGTGGTCGCCGCCCTACTCGCCGCCAGTACCGCGGATCTGACCCGCCGGACGGCCGAGGCGAATCCGGCTGCGGGGGCCGCGCTGGCTCCGTACTCGGCGTGGACGGCGTTCGCCACGCTGCTGACCGGACGGATCGCGCAGCTCAACCGCTGATCCGCGTGAGTCAGGACGGTAGATCGCGTTCGTGACATACGCGGCGACGTCGGCGTGGGTCATGTGCCGGGCGGGGAGAGCAACTGGCTGAAGACCACGCCCACCATGAATTCCACTGCTGTCTCCGGGGTCGGCCCGAGGTGCGCAGCCAGGGGGTGGGCCGGTGATGTGCTTCAGTGCCCCCTCGGTGACGATGTCGACCAGTGTGCTGCCCTTTCGGAGCGGATGAGCCACGGTTCGTCGGCGAATCGCAGGCGACCGAGGACAAGTTGTTCGAGAGTGTCGAGCTCGTGGTTCACGATGACGCCCAGCAGATGGCCCTTCGATGCGTACCGGCGATAGATGGTTGGACCGTGGTGGTCGGCTGCACGGGCCCGCGACGATCCCGATTCCCGAGCTCGGATTCGTCCACGACTTCGCGCTGACCGATCGGCACATGGTGTTCGTGCTGGGACCCTTGCTGGTTCGGAATCCCGTCCCGGTTGCACTGGGGTTGCGCCCTTCGACGATGCGTTGTCGTACCGACCGGAACTCGGCACCACCATCGTCCTGGTGTCGCGGGACGGTGGTGACCCGGCGACCTTCGAACACGACGCGCTGTTCCACTTTCACGTCACCAACGCCCACGAGGCCGGCGATCGCACCGTCGTCGAACTCGTCGCGCACGATCCGGCCGGCGGCTGGGAAGGGTAGAACGGTCACCTGCGCAACTATCGGGGCGATGCCGGACCGGCCTTCGGCGGTACGCTCACTCGGCTGACCGTCGACCGCAGGGCCCGCCGCATCACCGCCACCGCGCTCGACGATCACGGATGCGAATTCCCTCGACTCGACCCGCGGTTCGCCACCACCGAGCATCGCTACAGCTACACCGCGTCGGCATCGGTCCCGGGAGGGGATCCCGACTCGGTCACCATGATCGATCACCGTACGGGCACGACGAACCGGTACACGGCCGAGGCCGGCACCACCGTCTGTGAACCTCTGTTCGCACCGGCAGCGACGCCGAGGGCGGCGGCTGATCGCTGACGCTCGAACACCAGCCTGCGCGCAGGGGCAGCAGGCTTCTCGTCCTGCGCGCCGACCGACCGGGCGACGGACCGGCCGCGGCGGTGATCCTGCAGCACTACGTGCCGATGACCTCCCACGGCGCGTTTCGGCCCGACAGTGGCGCTACCTCCGACCGGCGGTAGGCCGATGGGCATCTCATTTCTGACGGATCTACCGTTGCGGTTCAACCGGTTCCGGCTGGTACCTGAAGCGCCGACGTGTGGCGTAGATCAGCGCGCCCACTGCGATCACGGCCGTACCGGTGAGCACCGATGAGCCGGGCAGCGTGAACGCCAGGGTCAGGCATCCGGCCAGCCCGAGTGAAGCGATGATGCGCCCGCGTCGCCCGCCCGGAAGCGTCCAGGCGGAGGCGTTGGCGACGGCGTAGTAGACCAGCACCCCGAACGACGAGAATCCGATCGCGGCACGGACATCTGCGGTTGCGGCGACGACCGCGACGATCACTCCGACAGCGAGTTCGGCTCGATGTGGCACCGCGAACCGGGGGTGCACCGCGGTCAGCGCGTGCGGCAGATGCCGGTCCCGTGCCATCGCGAAGGTGGTGCGCGACACTCCCAGCACCAGGGCGAGCAGTGAACCCAGAGCGGCAACGACGGCCCCGGCGCGCACCACCGGCTCCAACCACTCGACCCCGGCCGCGGTCACCACACTCGACAACGGTGCAGTCGCTTCGGCCAGCGTGCGAGGGCCCAGTACCAGCAGCGCGACCGAAGCGACCGCCAGATAGACGAGCAGGGTGACGCCCAGTGCCATCGAGATCGCGCGCGGTATCGTGCGCGCCGGTTCGCGTACCTCCTCGCCGAGGGTGGCGATCCGCGCGTACCCGGCGAAGGCGAAGAACAACAACCCGCCCGCCTGCAGCACCCCGCCCACGGTGATGTCGGTGCCGAACCCGAGTCGGGCCACCTCGGTGGAGCCGGAGGTAGACCCTGCGACAACCACCGCGGCGAGTACGGCCAGCACGATCGCCACGATGATCCGGGTCGCCAGTGCCGACTTCTGGACACCGCGATAGGTCACCGCCGTGAGCAACACGACCGCGGCGACCGCAACCGCGTGCGCCTGCTCGGGCCAAATGTAGAGGCCGACGGTCAACGCCATGGCCGCGCACGAGGCGGTCTTGCCGACCACGAAACACCAGCCTGCCAGATATCCCCAGAACTCGCCGAGCCGTTCGCGTCCGTACACATATGTGCCACCGGAGACCGGGTACCGTGCCGCCAGCCGTCCCGACGAGGACGCATTGCAGTACGCCACGATTGCCGCCACCGCGAGCCCGATCAGCAGGCCCGACCCCGCAGCTCCGGCTGCGGGCGCCAGGGCCACGAAGATCCCCGCCCCGAGCATCGATCCGAGGCCGATCACGACTGCGTCGGCCGCCCCGAGGCGCCGTTGTAACCCCTCGGGCGTGCCCGTCCCTGTCGTCTCCGACATCACGGCTCCTTCGCGCGCATCCAAATTGAATCAAAATGATTTGATGTATCTGGTGCTATCATCGGGTGATGAAGTCGGTGCGTCAACCTGTCCCGGCCTTCGTGCAGTTGGCCGCCCACCCGGTGCGGTGGCAGCTGCTCGCGGCGCTGTCCGGCGGCGACTATCGGGTCCGGGAGATGGTGTCACTGGTCGGGGAGCCGCAGAACCTCGTCTCCTATCACCTCCGCCTGCTCCGCGACGGCGGGCTGGTGCGGGTTTCCCGCAGCAGCTTCGACGGCCGCGACAGCTACTACCACCTCGACCTCGACCGGTGCACCGAGATGCTGGCCGGCGTAGGTGCCGCACTGCATCCGGGGTTGGGGTGCAACCGCCCGCCTGTGACGTTCACATCCGAGACGCCCTCACCGGTGCTGTTCGTGTGCACAGGCAACAGTGCGCGCTCCGCAATCGCGGAAGCTCTGCTCCGGCAGCGCACCGGCGGGACCGTCGACACGACCAGCGCAGGCACCTGCCCGAAACGGAACATGCACCCGAACACGGTGCGGGTGCTGCGAGAAGAATTCGGGATCGACATCGCCGACCGACATCCCCGCCACCTCGACAGCCTCGCCGGCCGCCGGTTCGGCACGGTGATCACCTTGTGCGACAAGGCCCGCGAGGTATGCCCCGAATTCGACGGCGAGACTCGCCGGATCCACTGGAGTATCCCCGACCCGGCGGCGGCCGGCGGTGCCGACGAAGAGACCTATCCGGCCTTCCGTGTCATCGCGGCCGAGATCGACACCCGCATCCGATATCTGTGCGAGACCCATGCCGTCACAACATGACCAGGAGCAACCGATGACCACTACCGACGAATACGTCAGCGTCCGATACCTCGTCGACGACGTGCCCGCGGCCGTCGCCTTCTACACCCGTTATCTCGGCTTCACCGTGCTCACCCACCCCGCGCCCGCTTTCGCCGATGTGATCAGGGGTTCGCTGCGGCTGCTGCTGTCCGGGCCGGCGAGTTCCGGGGCCCGCGCCACCCCCGAGGAGTTCGTCGGTCCGGGCCGTAACCGGATCCACCTCGTCGTCGACGACCTCGA
This sequence comes from Rhodococcus sp. 852002-51564_SCH6189132-a, assembly GCF_001665495.1. NCBI lineage: Bacteria > Bacillati > Actinomycetota > Actinomycetes > Mycobacteriales > Nocardiaceae > Rhodococcus > Rhodococcus sp. 852002-51564_SCH6189132-a. The sequence goes on along the minus strand of NZ_LZMJ01000061.1, from coordinate 95,206 downwards.
CGCCGAGATCGCTCGCCTGCGTGGTGCCGGCATAGAACTCCGAAGCGATGTGGTGACCGGTCCGGGCGGTCGTCAGATCCTGCTCGCCGACCCCGCCGGCAATCCGATCGAACTGTTCCAGCCGGCGGCCGACAGATGACCGACCCCGAAGCGCCGACCCGCGATGGGTAATGATGGAGGCATGCTGGAAACACCCGTCGTCATCGGTATCGGATCCATCTGCGTGGGGTTCGTCTTCTTCATGCTCGCCGCGACGGGGACGCGATCACGCTGGGACAAGAAGATCACGATCACGCTGTTCGCGCTCGCCATCGTCTTCATGACGATCATCCCGGTGATCGGCGCGGTGGGGTTCGCGGCCTGACCCTCCACGGCCGAAGTACTCGCACACCGCGGATCACCGTGGAAGTATCCACCGCAGGAAACCGAACAGGGAGGTCGCGGTGGGTGGCGTCAGCGGTGAATTGAAAGACGAACTGACGAAGCGTCTTTCGTCGGTACTCGACGGCAGTTGGACGCTGCGGCGCATCGAACGGCTCACCGGTGGTGCGAGCCGCGAGACCTGGGCGATCACCGCGGTGTCGGCCACCGGCGACACCCGGGAGTTGATCCTGCGCCGCGACCCGCCAGGACGCGAGGACGCACGCAGGATCGCAATGGAAGCGGCGTCCTTCGACGAGGCCGCCCGCATCGGCGTGCCCGTGCCCGACGTGATCGACCGCAGCGGCGACGAACCGCACCCCGGGATCGGCGCCTACCTCGTGATGTCGAAGGTGCCCGGCGAGGCACTGCCGCAGAAGTTGTTGCGCGACGAGAATCTGGCCGAGGTCCGCGCCGCACTGCCCTACGAACTCGGACGCATCCTCGCCCGGATCCACCGCATGGACATCGAGGCCGTACCGAACCTGCCCGAACACGACCCGCTGACCTCCCTGTTCGACGAGTACCTCACCAACGGCAACCCCGTGCCGACGCTCGAGGCCGCGTTCGCGTGGCTCCTCCGCAACCGTCCACCGGCGACCGGGAAAGCGTTCGTGCACGGCGACTTCCGCAACGGGAACCTCCTCGTCGACGCGGAGGGCGTGCGCGGGGTGCTCGATTGGGAACTGGCGCACGTCGGTGACCCGATGGAGGACCTCGGGTGGCTGTGCACCCGGACCTGGCGTTTCGGTTCGCCGCATCCGGTGGGCGGATTCGGTTCCCGCGACGACCTGTTCCGCGGGTACGCCGACGAATCGGGCGAGAGTCCCGACCCCGAGGTCCTCCACTGGTGGGAGGTCTACGGCTCGCTGCGGTGGGCGGTGATCTGCCGGATGCAGGCCGCCGCAGCGGCGACGGGAGGCGACAACACCCTCGAACTGCTCGCCATCGGCCGGCGCGTCGCCGAGTGCGAACACGACCTGCTGGACCTGCTCGACGTCCCTCCCCCCGACGAGACGGAGACTCCGCCCGCCACCCCACAGTTCCTGGGAGCACCGCCCGTCGAGGAGCTGCTCGGGGCAGTGCGCGAGTTCGTCCTGGAGGTCGGGGCGGGCGCCGATGCGAAGACCCGCTACCGCAGCCGGGTGGCGGCGCACGTTCTCGGCATCGCCGCACGGGAGGCCCTCTTCGCCCCGGCGGTGCGGGAGACCTATCGGGTGCGGCTCGCCGGGCTCGGCTACCGCTCCGAAGCCGAACTCGCCCTCGGTGTGCGTGCAGGACGAGATCACCTCGACGACCCGCAGGTCGCCGAGGTGGTCAGGGGGTTGGCCGCGAACCGGCTGAAGGTCGCGAACCCGAAATATCGCTGACGGATCAGTGCGTGGCGGCGACCTCCGCGCCGATGCCGGTCTCCGCGCGCACCAGCATCTCCGCGAACTTCTCGTCCTCGAGGCGGCCTCGTCCCCGACGCTTCTCGCCGACGATCGATCCGATCACGCACGCGGCAATGCCGAGCGGCATGGTGACGATCACCGGGAGCTGGATGGTCAGGGGAGCGGGGCCGCTGCCCATCCACAGGGCCTCGGTGAACATCAGGCTCACGACCGTCGAGACGAGACCGGTGAGCACACCCCAGACCGCGCCGGTGGCGTTGAAGCGCCGCCAGTTCAGGCTCAGCACGAGAGCGGGCAGATGCGCACTGCCGGCCACCATGAACGCCATGCCCATGAAGAAGGTGATGTTGGTGTCGTCGCCGATGAGCATGGCCAGGCCGATGGCGAGGACGCTGAAGGACACGGCCCCGTACCGGGCGATGCGGGCCTGGGCCTGGTCCTCCCGGGCCTGCTCGTCCGCGTCGAGATTCTCGATCGGTTCCTTCCGCGTGACCGCCGGCCACACGTCGCGGGCGAAGGTGCCGGCCGCGGAGATCACGACACCGGCGACCACTGCGACGATGGACGCGAAGGCGACCGCGGCGACGAGTGCGAGCGCGATGGACCCACCGACCGTGCCGGCTCCGCCACCGAGTTCGGTGACGAGGACGGGTGCCGCAAGGTTGCCACCGGGCCCGACGAGATCGGTGCCGTTCGGTCCGAGCACGGCCGCGGCGCCGAAGCCCATCACGATGACGATCAGATAGAACAGGCTGCACAGCGCGACGGTCCAGCCGAGCGAGCGACGTGCCGTCGTGGCCTCGGGGACGGTGAAGAACCGGATGAGGATGTGCGCCATTCCGGCGGTGCCCAGGGCGAACGCGAGCGCGTAGGAGACGAGGTTGATCGCGCTGGTCTGGCCGAAGATCAGGCCGGGGGACAGGATCGCGTCGCCCGCGACGGCGTTGTCGGTTGCGGCGTCGAGGACCTTCGGGAATGCGAACCCGAACTGCGCCAGGATGCCGAAGCACACGATGATCGCGAGCACCGACAGGATCGTCGACTTGATGACCTGCACCCAGGTGGTGGCGAGCATGCCCCCCACGAAGACGTAGATGCCCATGAGCGATCCGGCGACCACCACCGACAGCCAGAACGGGATGCCCGAGACGGATTCGAGGAGCACACCCGCGGCGACGAGCTGGGCGAGCAGCACGAAGGTGCCGGTGGCGATCGTGCTCAGCGCGACCGCGACCCGCACGTTCCGCGAGTCGGTGCGGAAGACGAGGACGTCGGCGAGGGTGTACTTGCCGAGATTGCGCATCTTCTCCGCGAGGAGGAACAGCACCGGCAGGAACGAGATGACGGACGTGAACAGGATGACGGTGCCGTCGACGCCCTTGGAGAAGATCAGACCGGTGGTGCCGAGGAAGCTGCCGGCGGAGATGAATTCGCCCGCGATGGCGAATCCGTTCTGCCAACTCGAGATCGAGCGACCTGCGGCGAAGAATCCGTCGGCGCTCTTCGCGCGCCGGGATGCAGCGAAGGTCACCCATAGGGTCAGGGAGATGACGGCGCTGCAGATCGCGATGGCGAGATAATCGGCGTCACCGGTCATGATGCGACCTCCTCGGATGCGGGACGGTTCCGTTCGACGGCCACCACGGCGTCGTCGACGGCGGGGCCGATGTAGGTGCGGGAGAGACGGAAGTACGCCCAGACCAGCACCCAGGTTCCGGCGAACTGGGAGAACACCACCCACAGCGACAGCGGGATGCCGAGGACGACGGTGGCGCCGAGTTGGTCGGGGAACCCGATGAAGGCGACGAGGAAGGACGTGAACAGCACGACGGTAATGCCACCGAGCGTGTTGGTCACGCGGGCGCGTCGGCGACGCAACTCGGCGATCTCGGGAAGACGGAGCATCCGCGTCCAGACGAGCTCGTCCTCCGGGGACGAGGTGGGGACGCCGTTCACGGTGTCGGTCATGCCCGCACCGCCGCGCCGCGGGCGCTGTCGAGCGCGAAGAGGTTCTCGTCCCACCCGGCCTCGAGCGGTCCGAAGAAGTGGAAACGCACCTGCTTGACCTTGTAGAGCCAGCGGCCGTCGACCTTGACGACCTCGTCGTTGTAGCGACCGGCCGCGATCGCGGGGGTGCCGTCGGTGACGCACGGCTGCCACAGGAACGAGCGCACGGTGGCGCGGTCACCGTCGAGGTCGATCTCGAGGTTCGTGATGAAGTGCCAGAAGGAGGTCAGGCCGCCGTCGGCGAGTCCCGCGAAGAAGGTGCGCATCTCCTCCTTTCCTTGCGGGTGGGACAGGCCGTCGAACTCGCCGTCATCGGTGAACAGCTCCATGAGCGCGTCCCAGTTGCCGTCGTCGAGGTGGCGGCAGTACTGCGCATCGAGCTTCCGGATCGCCTCGAGGTCTTCGAGGTGGGTGATGCGGTCGAGCAGGGACGGTCCGGGATGGGGACTGGACACGGCAGATCCTCCGTTGTGCGTTTTATTAACGTCCGTTCATGTGAGCTGGACCATAACAAGCGTGCGCATGCCCGTCAACGGGAAGGTTCTTGCTGGTCGGCGCGATGTGTGCCTACTGTGCAGGGATGAACAGCCGGTCGAACGGAGCGTCCTCGTCCATTCGGGAACGGATTCTCGAGACCGCGCTCGACGAGTTCTACGAGTGCGGATTCCACGGGGCGACGATGCGCAATATCGCCAACGCCGCAGGTTGCAGCGCTGCCAACGTCTACAACCACTTCGAGAACAAGTCGGAACTGCTCGTGGAAATTCTCCGCCGCGCGAGTGACGAGCAGTTCACGGCGACCCGCAACGCGCTGCGCAAGGTCGGTGACGATCCGGCCGAGCGGTGGCGCGCGGCGGTCGCGGCCCACGCGCTGTACACCGCGCGGAATCCGCGGGCCTGCCTGGTGGCGAATTCGGAACTGCGGTATCTCGGCCCGCTCGACCGCAAGCGCGTGGTGGGCTCACGCGACGCGCAGGAACAACTCTTCGTCGATATCGCGGAAGACGGTGTGGAGCAGGGACTTTTCACGATCAAACGAGTGCATCAAGGGGTCACCGCGGTGCTGACGATGTGCGCCGGCATCCCCCTCTGGTTCCGGGAGAGCGGACCCCTCTCGGCACAGGAGGTCGCCGACGATTTCGCCGGATACGCGCTCAATCTGGTCGGATATTCGCGCTGAACCGTTGACGGGTCATGGGTGCCGTGCTGTACTGGGTGAACAAGCGTTAATGACCTACTCCGGTCCATCGAAGGAGTGCACCTCCCATGACCCACCGCCCCTCGCAGCCGCGCACCGATTCCCCGCGCTATCTCACCGAGGAACGCCTCGCGATCCGCGACCTCGCCCGCGACTTCGCGATGACGAAGGTGCTGCCCGTCGCCAACGAACTCGACCCGGTCCAGGGCGCCATCCCCGACTCCCTCAAGAAGGAGATGGCCGAGATCGGCTTCTTCGGGATCATGATCCCCGAGGAACACGGCGGCCTCGGGCTCGGCGTCTTCGAGTACTGCCTCGTGGCCGAGGAACTGTCGCGGGCATGGATGAGCGTGTCGGGTCTGCTCGCCCGCGGCAACGGCATGGGCGGCGGCTTCACCCCCGAGCAGGAGGCGGCACTGCTGCCCAAGGTCGCCCGCGGTGAATACCTCGGCGCGTACGCCCTGTCGGAGGCCGAGGCCGGATCCGACGTCGCGAACATCTCGTGCCGCGCCGTGCGCGACGGTGACGAGTGGGTCGTCAACGGCACCAAGATGTGGTGCACCTATGCCGACGAGGCCGATTACCTCGTGCTCTTCGCCCGCACCGATCCGAACAAGGACCCGGCCAAGCCGCACCGCGGGATCAGCGCCTTCCTCGTCGAGAAGGAACGCGGCGTCTTCCCCGAGGGCATCTCGGGCACCAAGGTCCGCAAGATCGGCTACTTCGGGTGGAGCACCTGGGAGTTGTCGTTCGACAACTTCCGCATCCCGGCCGACAAGATGCTCGGTGAGGAGGGCAAGGGCTTCTATCTCGCCGTCTCCGGTCTCGAGGTGGGGCGCGCCCATACCGCCGCCCGCGCGATCGGTCTCGCCCGCGCCGCGCTCGAGGATTCGATCGAGTACGTGCACACCCGCCGCCAGTTCGGCTGTCCCATCGGTGATTTCCAGCATCTGAGGTTCAAGATCGCGAAGATGGCCGCCGACATCGAGGCCGCGCGTCAGCTGATGTACTCGGTCGCCACCGACATCGACACCGGCCGGCGGTGCTCGCTCGAGGCGTCGATGTGCAAGCTCGTCGCCACCGAGATGGCCGAGCAGGTCACCAGTGAGGCCGTGCAGATCCACGGCGGCGCCGGCTACACCACCGACTTCCAGGTCGAACGCCATTGGCGCGACGCGCGTCTGACGAAGATCTTCGAAGGCACCAGCGAGATCCAGATGCGCATCATCTCCGACGAACTCCTGGGAAGGCCCGAGCAGGCATGAGCGCACACACCGTCACCCGCCCGCTCACCGTCGGGGACCGCACCTCCTCGGAACCCCGCACCGTGGCCGATGTCCTGACCGGCTCCGGTGCGGTGGCACCGCCGAACTCACCCGTCCTCGGTGCCCTGGCCGTCGCCTCGCTCGTCTCGCCCGTTCCCGGTGGCGTCCCGACCGTATTCGACTGGAACGCACACGATCCGGTCTCCGTCTCGGACGTCGTGTCCGCGGACACCGTGATCACCCGCGTATCCGGACGGACCGCGCGCCGCTACATCCGGCTCGTGGACCGGGCCGGCGCGGTGCGTGAATCCGGCACCGAGACATGGACCTTCGACGACGAACAGCCGACGGTTCCCGAACTGGACTTCTGCGCACCGGCCTGGGGAGCGTTGCTCGCCGAGAGCCTCGCGGAAGACCGGGAATTCACTTCGTCGCTGTCCACCTGGGACGGCACCATCGGATTGCGCAGCGGCGAGATCGAACTGCACCTGCGCATCTACAAGGGGCGCATCGTCGACGTCACCCGGCGCACCCCGCACGGCGCGACGTTCACCTTCGTCGCACCCGACCACGCCTGGGCCGATCTCGTCCTGTCCGAGGAGAACGACTTCATGCGCCGCGCCATCCGCGGCGAATTCTCCTCCACCGGAGACGGATACGAATACCTGCGCCTGACCAAGCCGCTCAACACGATCATCGGGCACGCCCGTGCCCTCGCCCGAAAGGCCCGCTCATGATCGAGGCCCGCTACCTGGAGATCGGCGGAGCGCTCGGCTTCGTCGAGATCGTCACTCCCGACGCACGATCCGGCAACGCGCTCGACGCGACCGACCTGCCCACCGTCCTGTGTATCCACACTGCGGGCCAGAGCGGCGTGCAGTGGCGCCACGCGGCCCGGGATCTCGCCGACCGCGGCTACCGGGTGGTCGTCCCCGACCTGCCCGGCCACGGACGTTCCGAACCGGCACCCGGCGGCCCCGTCACGAGCCTGATCACCTACGGCGACTGGTTGTGCGAGGTGCTCGACGCGCTCGGGATCGACCGGCCGTTCGTCATGGGCTGCTCGATCGGGGGCAAGCTCACACTCGAACTCGCGACCCGCCCGGACCGTCCGCTGTCCGGGGCCGTGGCGATGGAAGCCGAGCCCGGCCCGGGCCGCGTCAACGTCACCGGTCTGCGCCGCGAACTCGAGGACGTCGCCGGACCGTCGCGCTCCGAGCGCACCTATCTGGGAACTCTTGCATCCGTGGGACGTTCGGTTCCGGAGGTGAAGGCGCACACGATCGCGCTCATGCACAAGCGGGAGGACCCGGAGATCTCGTCGTCCGACCTCATCGGCTGGGGAACCCACGACGTGCGCGACCGCCTCGACCGGGTGACCGCACCGATCCACCTCGTCGCCGGCGTCGACGACCCGTGGATCGACCCCGACGCCGTGGCCCGGGCAGCGGACACCATCAACGACGCACTTCCCGGACGCGCCCGCTTCACGGCACTGGCCGGTATCGGGCACTATCCGATGGAGGAGATCGACGACTTCGCCGCGCTCGCCGACACCTGGATCGGTGAACTGCGCCGGGTCGCTGTTCCCGAGGAGGCAGCGCTGTGACCACCACCCGCACCGACACCCTGCCCGCACTGCTCGACGGGCTCGTCGCCGCGAATCCGGATGCCCCGATCGCCTACGACATCGTCGACGACGTGGCGGTGGCCCGCAGCCGCGGAGAGTTCCGCGACCGGGTCGAGGCCGTGCGCAGCGAACTCGACGGCATCGGCCTGCGCGCCGGCCAGTGCATCGCGGTGATGTTGCCGAACTGGTCCGACGCACTCGTGTGGCAGTTCGCGGCCTCCGCGCTCGGTGCCCACGTCATCGGTGTCAACACCCGCTACAACACCCGTGAGGTCGCGCACATACTCACCGCCGCACGACCTGCCGTCGTGTCCGTGCCGGCCGCCTTCCACGGACTCGACCTGTTCGGTCGGCTCACCGAGGCCGCGGCGTCCGTGCCCGATGTGGCCACCCCGGTGGTTGCGGTGGTGCCCGGACCGGCGAACCCCTCGGCGTCCCCGGCCGACTTCGATCTCGGTGGAGGCGCGTGGACGGCCGGCAGCGGCGACACGCGTGGCGCGAGCGCTCCCGAGACCCCCGACACCGCGACACTCACCCCGGCCGGGATCGACGACGATCCCGAGGATCGGATCGCGGTGGCGTTCACGACATCCGGTTCCACGGGCGTGCCCAAGCTGGCCGCACATCGCGGCAACGCGGTCGTCCGTCACGGACGCGCCGACGCCGCGATCATGAAGGTCGCCGAGGGCGACGTGGCGCTGTGCGTGCTCCCGGTCTCGGGTGTCTTCGGTTTCAGTACCGCGATGGCGGCGCTCGCCGGTGGGGGAGCGCTGCTCATGGAGACGGTCTTCGATCCGGATGCGGTTCTGCGCCGGATGCGGGAGGTCGGGGTCACGCACGCGGTGGGCGCCGACGACCTGTTCGGCCGTCTCTACGACGCCTGGCACGACGGCGAACGCGTCGATCTGTCGTCATTGCGCTGGGTCGGCATCGCCGACTTCCTCGGCCGCTCCCACGAGATCGCCCGATGGCTGCGCGACGAATTCGGCACCCACACCTCCGGTGTGTTCGGTTCGTCCGAGGTCTTCGCCCTCGCGATGCTGTGGAACGCCGACGATCCGGAATCGGTGCGTTGGAACGGCGGCGGACGCGCGGTCGACACGGCGATCGAACTGCGGGTCGCCGATCCCTACGACGATCGGGTCCTCCCGGCCGGCGAACAGGGCGAACTGCAGTTCCGCGGCCCGAACGTCGTCGACGCCTATCTCGGCAACCCCGACGCCGCCGCGCGCGCGTTCACGGCCGACGGTTGGTTCCGCAGCGGCGACCTCGCCGTCGACCTCGGCGACGGGGGTTTCCGTTACGTCTGCCGGATGGGCGACGTCCTGCGCCTGCGCGGCTTCCTCGTCGACCCCGCCGAGATCGAGACGCGTCTGGCGGAGCATCCCGGCGTGGCCACGGCCAAGGTCGTCGGCATCACCGGCGACGGCGGCTACACGGAGGCGATCGGTTTCGTCGTCCCCACCGACGACGCACCCGCGGACACGACGTCGGTGACCCTTCGGGCCTGGTGCCGCGAGACCCTCGCCGCCTTCAAGGTGCCCACGGCGATCCATGTCATCGAACGGATGCCCACCACGGTCGGGGGCAACGGCTCGAAGATCCGCGCCGTGGAACTGCGCGAGTGGGCCCGCGAGTGGGCCGGAAGCGAACGCGACTTCCGAGCCGGATAGCGTCCTGCGTCGTCACGATCCGCACGCGGTCGCGTCGCTCAGTTGCGGCCCATCGGTGCGGTCGTGGCGACGCGGCCCCTGGTGAGAATCGACAGCGACGCGGCGACCGCGCACAGGGACGCTCCGGCCCACCACGCGTAGGTGTAGGTGCCGAGGTTGTCGCGGATGACCCCGGCTCCGAAAGCGGCCGCCGCGGCACCGATCTGGTGGGAGGCGAACACCCAGCCGAACACGATGGTTCCGCGGTCGCCGAAGATCCGGCGGCACAGCATCGCAGTCGGCGGCACGGTGGCGACCCAGTCCAGGCCGTAGACCACGACGAACAGGATCATGCTGGGGTGCACGGACTCCTGCAGCAACCAGGGCAGCAGGAGCAGACCCACGCCGCGGAAGGTGTAGTAGAAGGCCAGCAGCTTGCGGGGGTCGAACTTGTCGGTCAGCCATCCGGAGGCGATGGTGCCGACGATGTCGAAGATCCCCACGGCGGCCATGAGGCTCGCCGCGGTGGTCGTGGGCATGCCGTGGTCGTGGGCCGACGGGATGAAGTGGATGCCGACGAGTCCGTTGGTGGTGGCTCCGCAGATGGCGAAGGCGATCGCGAGGGCCCAGAACGCCCGGTGACGCACCGCGAAGACCAGCCCTTCGAGAGCGCGGCCGACGGCACCACCGGTCGCCCGCGCCGGCGCGATGTAGGTCTCGGGGTCGGCCCCGTAGGGCAGGACGCCGCGCTCGTCGGGATGATCGCGGATCACCGCCCACACCAGCGGGACGACGACGAGCGCCGCCGCGGCGATCACGAGGGAGGCCTGCCGCCACCCGACGTTCTCCGCGAGCGCGGCCACGGGAGGGAGGATCACCAGCTGGCCGGTCGCGGAACCGGCCGTGAGGATGCCCATCACCAGGCCGCGCCGCTCGACGAACCACCGGTCGGCGATGGTCGCCGCCAGGACCAGGGCCATCGACCCCGTGCCGGTACCGATGAGCAGTCCCCAGAACACGAGCAACTGCCACGAGGCGGTCATGGCGACGCTGCCACCGGCGCCGAGGGCCACCAGGAACAGCGCCGACGAGATCACCCGGCGCATGCCGAACCGGTCCATCAGGGCGGCGGCGAACGGTGCGACGAGTCCGAACAGGACGAGGTTGATGCTGACCGCGAGCGACATGACGCTCGTCGACCAGCCGAACTCGTCGTGCAGCGGCACCATGAGCGCGCCGGGTGCCGCCCGGAAGCCGGCGGCGCCGAACAACGCGAGGAAGGCCACCGCGGCGACCCACCATGCCGGGTGGATGCGGGCCGGTCGGTGGTCACTGCGCTGGGCCGGGCGCACGCTCATCACGAATTCACTTTCTTCGAGAAAGCAACAGGATGAGCAGACGATACCCAGCAGTGCGTCGCGGGAGGCGAGCGGTCAGCCGTCCTGGCTCCCCGGCGTCCGGTAACTCGCGTCGCGGCGCGCGGCCTCGTCGACCTGTTCGGGGGTGAGCAGGGCGATCGGCGTGGAGCGCGCGGCGCCGGAGGCGATGGTGCGGAGTTCGAGTGTCGCGGCCGCGATCTCGTCGGGCACCTCGCCGAGCACGTACAGATCGTGACCACCGAGCGCGAAGTGCACCGAATCGACCGTCCCGCCCACACTTTCGACCATCCGGACGATGGCGTCGCGCCGGGACGTACCGCCGTCCGTGAGCAACCCGCGTGCGCCGTCCGCGGTGTAGTTCACCTGCCAGAGATATCGCGGCATGATCGTCTCCTTTCGAGGATCCCGACCTCCATGGTCGGTCCTCCCCTCGTCACCCGGGACGGTTTCGCCGGGAATCGCGGCCTAGTCTCGATATCGAGATCCATCCACCGCATCGAAAGGGAGTGCCGTGCCGAAACGACCCGTGCCCGGGGCCGTCGCAGAATTCCTCACCCAGCCCAACTACGCCACGATCAGCTCTCTGCGCCCGGACGGTCATCCGGTGTCCGTTCCGACCTGGTACGTCTACGAGGACGGCCGCATCCTCGTCAACATGGACTCCACCCGTAAGCGCCTCGACTACCTGCGGAACGACCCGCGGGTGAGCCTGTCGGCGATGGATCCGCAGGACTGGATCACGCACGTGAGCCTCCAGGGGCGGGTCGTCGAATTCACCGACGATCCGTCCCTGGAGGACATCGACCGGATCGCTCGCCACTACACGGGCAAGCCGTACCACGCGCGCGACGGCAAGCGCGTCAACGCGTGGATCGAGATCGACCGCTGGCACGCGTGGGGTCGCCTGCGCAACGCCTGAGATCGATCGGGGAAAAGGCCGGTGGTCAGATGACGCCGGCCTTCTTCGCCGTACTGCGTGCCTGGAACGCCAGGATGACGAGCAGCACGCCGAACAGGATCGCGTAGATGCCGAGCAGGACGATCAGGCTCAGGATGCCCTCGCCGGGGAAGATCAGCAGCACGATGCCGAACAGGACGGCGACGACGCCGGCGAGCACCGACCACACCCATCCGGACTCGGGGACCTTCCGGAAACGGATGCCGCCGACGATGCCGGTGATGCCGAACAGGATGGCGTAGAACGCGATCACGTACAGCAGTGCGAGTGCGGTGATGCCGGGCCAGAACAGTGCGACGAGGCCGGCGAGGACGGAGACGACGCCCATGGCGAGCCACCAGCCCCAGCCCTCGGGCTTGTCACGGACCGACTGGACGACCAGTACGATGCCGTCGATGATCGCGTAGGCCGCGAAGACGACCACCAGCGCCCACACGGTGATGCCGGGCCAGACGAGTGCGACGACACCGAAGAGGACCGCGAGGATGCCGCGCAGCAGCACCACCCACCAGATCTGCTTCAGTAATGATCGGAACGGATCGTTGGAAGAAACCGAGCTCGTGGACATGACGGCTCCTGGCGTGTGATGTGATCTTGTAGCCCAGAGGATAAGCGCGATCGTGCTGCTTCGCGCGCCGAATCGAAGCCGAGGTTACGCTCGGAAACGTGGCCGGGGCGAGGATCGGGATATCGGGATGGCGCTATCCGGGCTGGCGCGGAGACTTCTATCCGGAAGGACTCGTCCAACGCCGGGAACTCGAATACGCCGCCCAGCGGTTCGGATCGATCGAGATCAACGGCTCGTTCTATTCGCTGCAGCGCCCGAGCAGCTATCTCGCGTGGCGGGACGCCGCACCCGACGACTTCGTCTACGCTGTCAAGGGCGGGCGGTTCGTCACCCACATGAAACGGCTCGCGGGCGTCGACGACGCCCTCGCCAATTTCTTCGCCTCCGGTGTGCTCGCGCTCGGCCCGAAACTCGGTCCGGTGCTGTGGCAGCTCCCGCCGACCCTCGGTTTCGAGGAGGACAGGTTCGCGGACTTCTTCACCCGGTTGCCCCGCACGACGATGGCCGCCGGCGAACTCGCCCGCCGGCACACCGGCAAACTCGCCGACGATCGGGTGTGGGTGGAGGTGGACGCCGAGCGTCCGCTGCGGCACGCCGTCGAGGTGCGGCATCCCGACCTCGCGAGCCCGCAGGCCGTGGAGTTGCTGCGCGCGCACGACATCGGGCTCGTCGTCGCCGACACGGCCGGAAAGTTCCCGTTCCTCACCGACGTCACGAGCGATTTCGTCTACGTGCGGATGCACGGCGACAAGGAGCTGTATGCGAGCGGGTACACCCCCGACGTTCTCGACGTGTGGGCCGAGCGGATCCGCGGATGGCTGGGCGACGGCCGGGACGTCTACGTGTACTTCGACAACGACATGAAAGGCTGTGCACCGCACGACGCGCTCGCGTTGCAGGAACGCCTGTGACCGGGCGTCCGGAGGAAGGACAGGAGATCGCTGTGTGGCCCGACCACTGGCCGAGAACGCCGCGGGAGATCGCGGCGGCCACCGCCGATGCGCTCGCCGCTGCCCGCAGCGAGTCGGCCGAGCCCTTCGACGAGGCGGTCGCGGTACTGGTCGACCTGCCCTACGAGCAGGTCACGGCCGTGCACGCGGGCATGGTCCGGGAGTTGCTCGAGGAACTGCATCCCGACGGTCTCGCCGGTGAGGACGTGCAGGCCGTGCTCGAACGCTCCGTCCGTTCCGGACTGCGATGGCTGCCATCGCTCGAACCCGAAGCCGTTATTGCTGTGCTCACGGGTGCGCTCGGAGTGTCCGATTCCGACGCCGAACGCCCGAAGATCCGTCCCGAGCAGTATCTGGCCGCGGGCCTGCTCGTCGTCGCCGATCTCGTCGCTGCACGCCGCGTGGCTCCCGAGGCGTATCTGCGCCGCGCCGTGAGCGAGATCGAACGGGCCGAGACGCAGGAGATGCCCTGACCTGTTCGGGGGATCAGGCCGGATAGTGGTTCTCGACGTTGCGGACGACCTTGCGCAACAGGTCGGACAGGACCTGAACCTCGTCGTCGTCGAGTCCGTCGAGCATCTGCCGCTCGCGTGCCAGGCGTCGCGGGAACTCCTTCTCGACGAGTGCGCGCCCGTCGTCGGTGAGGGTGAGGAGGACGACGCGGCCGTCGCGTTCGAGTCGTGTGCGTTCGACGAGACCGAGTTTGGCTAGTCGCTCGGTGTGCTTCGTCGTCGACGCACCGGAGATCCCCGTGATCGAGGTGACCTCGCTGGCGCGTAACGGGTGGTCGCTGCGGGCGAGCGCGCTGAGTACCTCGAACTCGCTGCGGCTGATGCCGCTCGGTTCGAGTTCCCGATCGAAGTAGGTGAGCGCGAGCGACCCGATGCGGGTGATGCGACCGATCACGTCGATGGGGCGCAGGTCGAGGCCGGGGTAGTGGGCGGTCCATCCGAGACGTACGCGATCGACGTAATCGGGCTGGGGCGTCTCGGAGGGCATGTGGCAAGTCTAACGGCAGCGGACGAACAATTTCATAGATATTTTACTAGTGAAACAATAGGGTGGACGGATGCTGGACCGCCGACTCGACGACCGCCCTCAGCTCCGTCACACCCGGAGAGCGCTCGCGCATCCGCTGTCGGCGAGCGCGTGGAAGGACGCCCTCGAAGTGCGGCGCGGCGATCCGACCGTGGCCGTGGCGCTGCGCGTGGGGTTCGCGACGATGCTCGCCCTCGTCGGCGGCGGTCTGCTCGGTTACGGACAAGTCGCCGGCTTCGCCGCCCTCGGCGCACTCACCAGTGCCTTCCTGCGATACGAACCGTATCCGCGTCTCGCCGTGCGCCTTCCGTGGGTCGGCCTCGGCATCGTCGGTTACACCGCCTTCGGGGCTGCGCTCGGCGCGATGGGCGCCCCGCTGTGGGTGCAGATCGTTGCGCTCTCGCTGGGCTCGGCCGTCGCGTACTGGGTGTTCACGGCCTTCTCGCTCATGGGCCCCGGCCCGGTGATCCTCATCTTCGCGGCCGCCGGCGCCGCCGGTTTCTCCGACGGATGGGGCGATGCGGGCCTGGTCACCGCCGCGGCGACCATCGGTGCGCTGCTCGGATATGTCATCGCGATGCTCCCCGCGCTCTCCCATCCCCACACGCCCGCTCGTCTGGCGGTCGCACGCGCCCTCGCGGCGGTCTCCGCCGTCGAGATCCGCGGTGCGGACGCCGTTCCCGCTGCGCGACAGAGCATCCGGAAGGCGCGCGAGACCGTCGCACTGAACGCCCCGCGACGTCCGGACGCCCATGTCCACGAACTGGCCGCACTGCTCGACGCGGCCGAGACGGTTCTCGACAGCGGGTCGCACGACACCTCCCGCGCACGTTGCGACGATTTCTCCCGATTCGAGAAGGAACTTCGGAAAGCGCGGCGCGACATCGAGATTCCGCGTGTCGATGCCGAGGGGCGGCCGGTGCTGCCCACGCCGCCCGGCTTCGTCCGCGCAGGATGCGGTCGTCTGCTCGACCGTCTCGTGCTGATCGGAGCGGCCCGGATCTTCGTGGCGTCGTTGCTCGCCGCGTCGTTCGCCGCATCGATCGGGCTCGACCATCCGTTGTGGGCTGCGATGGGTGCCATGGCGGCGCTGCAAGGATTGAACTACCGCAACACTGTTCAGCGCGGTATCCAGCGTCTGATCGGAAATGTCGGCGGCGCCATGATCGCTGCCGTGCTGCTCGCGCTCGACCTGGGCTACTGGCCGGTGGTCGCGGCCGCCGTGCTGTTCCAGACGCTCACCGAACTCACGGTGACCCGGAACTACGGGCTCGCCTCGGTCGGGGTGACGACGATGGCGTTGCTGCTCACCGGTCTCGGGCAGCACGCGGGTCCGGGCCTCGCCGTCAACCGGGTCGCCGACACCGTCATCGGCGTGGTCGTGGGCGTGATCGTCGCTGCGGTGACCATCCGACGCGACGACCGGCACCATCTCGTCGCGTGACGAGGCGGCACCGGTCGTCGGTGGCGTTCATGGCCTGCCGCGGGGGAGGCAGCCGGGTGATGCTCAGGAGTGTGCGGCTTCGAACCGCTCGAGGATGTGACGCGGGATCCGGCCGCGCGAGCTGACGTCGTAACCCTTGTTACGGGCCCAGTGCCGGATCGCGGCCAGTTGCTCCGGCGACCGGGTGGGCGGAATCGCCTTGTGAGTCCCCGCCGTCCGTGTGCGGGCCTTCGTTGCCGTCTGCTTCGGCGTGATGGTGCGGGTGCTCGAAGCGGGCTTCTCAGGTGCCTTCTCGTGCAACCACGGGCGGAGTACCGCCAGGAACTTGTCTGCGTTCGCCGGCCGCAGGTCGATTTCGTACTCGTCGTCGTCGACCGTGATGCGGAACGACTGCGCCAGGCCGTCCATGATCGGTTGGCCGTCGATATCGTCGAAATATTGGACGCGCACTTTCTGTGCCACGTTTATCTCCTTGTCCCCGAACTGTGCGCTGTCGACGCTAGTTCTTACTCGGGGGTAGGTTCAAGTCGCGAATGTACGATCCCACCCGCTCGACGAAATGATCGAAGAACTCTGCCGGACGGGTGCCCGCCACGATATCCGCGTTCGGCGTCCTCTGCCACATACCGGACAGATCGGCGACCGTCGTGCCCCGGGTGAGCCGTCCGTCGAGCTCGACGTCGACCGTCGCGGGCCGGGAGGTGTAGGGAACCGTGCCCAGCGCGACCGCCGCGGCGAACGGGTCGTGCACGTGCGCGAGGAAGCCCAGGCCCTGGTCACGGTGGAATTCCATGTAGAACCGCAGTGCATCGGAGATGTGGCGGACGAGAGGGACATCGGCCGTCGACCGCGTACCGCGCGGAGCGTCCGGGGACAGCTCCCCGGATCGGGGCACACCGACGACGTCCCCGATCTGCGCGACATGCTCGGGATGCATCTCGATCGACTCCGTGACATCGAGCGGGCACACGATCGGTCGCCGGTCCGGAGGGACGATCGAGAACGCGTCGAACACGACCTTGGCGGCCTCCGGATCCACCGCGACGTTCCATTCCGAGGTCGGCGTCGTATTACCGGGATGGTGGAAACACCCACCCATGATCACGAGGCGACGCAACCGCGACGGCAGTTCCGGGTCGATGCGCAGGGCGAGGGCGAGGTTGGTGAGCGGGCCGGTGACGAGCCCGGTGAGCTCTCCCGGATGCTCGCGGGTGAGATCGACCCACGCCTGCGCGGCCGATCGCGGCGACCGCGACTGCGACGCAGCGGGGAGTTCCGCATACCCGATCCCCTGTGGACCGTGCGTGTCCTCGGTGGTCATCAGTGGCGCGACCAGCGGAACCTGCGATCCGGCAGCCACTTCGATATCGGACCGACCGCACACCTCGAGCCACGACAGCGTGTTGGCGGTGACCTGGTCCACCGGCACGTTCCCCGCCGTGCACAGGGCGGCGACGATCTCGGCTTCCGGGCTCGCGACGAGATAGAGCAGGGCGAGAGCGTCGTCGATGCCGGTGTCGACGTCGACGATCAGGCGGGTACGGGCAGCCGGAACATCGGGTTCGTGTACATGCACGATCCCATCTTCGGGTATCCCGATGAACGCACCGCGGCCGGTGCTGGGAGAATTCCCGAATGCACGAGCGCAAGAACCGCGGTTTTTTCACCGAGGACGACGGTGTCTACCTGCCCACGAAGTATGCGACCAGCCCGTGGTCGGACACGATGCTCAACGGGCCGTGTGTGAGCGGTCTGGTGGCGCGTGAGCTCGAGATCCACCATGCCGTCGAGGGTTTCGTCCCGTCCCGGTTCACGCTCGATCTCTTCAGGCCGGTCCGCAACGAGCCGATCACCTTCACCACCACCCGGGTGCGCGACGGCAACCGCATCCGCGTCGCCGACGCGAACCTGATGCAGGGTGGAGAGGTGTCGGCGCGCGCGACGCTCACCTTCCTCCGCAAGTCGGCGCCGCCGCCCGGGTCGGTGTGGTTGCGCGGCGAGTCCCCGACGCCTCCTCCCGGTTCCCCGGAGACGCAGCCCGGGCCGCTCGAGTACTCGTCGTGGTACGGCAGCGACGGCCCGGGATGGACGCGGGTGCGGTCGGAACACCAGAACTCCGATCGCAAGCGCCTGTGGTCGCGGCAGCTGCCGATCATCGTCGGCGAGGAGCTGTCGCCGTTCGTCAACACCGCGACCGTCGGTGAGGGCACGTCGTTCGTGACCAACTGGTCGGACAAAGGTGTCGGCTACATCAATTCCGATGTCACCCTGGCACTGTCCCGTCTGCCGGAAGGACCGGAGGTCGGTATCGAGGCCGACAACCACATCAGCAGCGAGGGCATCGCGGTCGGCACGGCGGTGCTGTTCGACCGTCTCGGCGCGTTCGGCACCGGTGTGGTCACCGCGCTCGCGAATGCGCAGCGGCAGGTCGATTTCGGCTGACCCGAACAGGAGTGATGTCATGCGTGTTCGGCGGATCGTCGACCTGACCCACATCGTCTCCCCGGCCATCCAGGTCTATCCCGGGGATCCGGCACCGACGTTCACACCGCACGCCACCGTCGAGACCGACGGATTCGACCTGATGCGCATCGACATGGGATCGCAGACCGGCACCCACGTCGACGCGCCGCGACACGTGCGCAGCGGCAGCGCCGCGATCGACGCGGTACCGCCGGAGAACTTCGTGGGACGCGGAGTGGTGCTCGACGTGCGCGCCCGCGTCGGCGCCGGTGCGCTCGTCACCGCCGACATGTGGGGTGGGTCTGCGATCGGCTCCGGCGACATCGCGCTGGTCCTCACCGGCTGGTCGCGGTATTTCGGCACCGACCGCTATTTCGAGCATCCGGCCCTGAGCGTCGACGCGTGCCGGTGGTTGCTCGACCGCGGCGTCCGCACGGTCGGAATCGACGCGCCGAGCGTGGATCCCACGGGCGACGAGACGCTCGCAGCGCACCACGTGCTCGCCGACGCGGGGGCGATCATCTGCGAGAACCTGCGCAATCTCGACGCGATCGACTTCGCGGATCCGCTCGTGTCCTTGCTGCCGATCCCGTTCGCGGGCGTCGACGGGGCCCCGGTGAGGGCGGTCGCGATGCAGATCGAGAAGTGACCGTCCCGCACCCGGGAGGTCGAGAACCGTCCGCAGAGAACCGGCCCGGCTATCGGCCGAGTGCCGTCGTCAGCGAGGACAAGTGGTCGCGGGTGACGGCGGCGGCGGTCACCCCGTCACGGTCCGCGATGGCGTCGTAGATGCGTCGGTGGGTATCGTGGTCGGCGTCGTCCCCGTGGGTGCCGCGCGTGCGGAGCATTCCGATCATAGCGTGACGGTTACGGGGTGTGAAGCCGTCGAACAGGTCGAGAAGGATCGGGTTGTGTGCGGCGACCACGATGGTGCGGTGGAAGACGATGTCGGTGTCGACGTGTTCCTCGATGGCCGTGCGATGGGTTTCGCGTTCCCGCAGTGACTTCTTCAATGCCCGCAGTTCGGCGGGGGTGCGGCGCGCGGCGGCAAGGGCCGAGGCCTCGACCTCGACGGCGATGCGGGCCTCGATCACGGCGAGGATGTCGGCGCGCGCGACCGTGCGCGTCCAGTCCTCGGGTGCGTCGAGAGCGGTGACGAACACGCCGGCGCCCTGCCGGGTGGTCAGGATGCCGCGTCCGGCGAGCTGACGGATCGCTTCGCGGACGGTGGAGCGGCCGACGCCGAGCTGCGGAGCCAGCGTCGTCTCGCCGGGCAGCTTGGCGCCGAGCGGCCATTCTCCGGATCGGATGCGTTCGAGGAGCAGTTCGGCGGCCTGGTCGGCGAGAGGCTCGCGGCGGACGACGGTCATGGTTCCATCATCGCAGAGTCGCCTACTCCTCTACTTGTCCGAGGAGTTATGTTAGCCTTCGGGACATGCGCTCCTTCGCGTTCCTTCTCCTTCGCCGCCACGGCGGGGCCTAGCCGGACCGGCTCCCCGTCGTGGAGTCGAACACGCGCCGGTCCCTCGTAACGACGATCGACGAAGGACTTCTCCGATGAGCACCAGCACGTTCCCGCGAATCTTCACTCCTGCCGGTCCGGTTCCTGCCGACGCCCCCGTCTGGAACAGGCAGCGGCACTCCGCCATGCCCTCACATCGCTACCGCGATGTGTACTCTCGCGTGGAGGTTCCACTGGCGCAACGGAACTGGCCCACACAACGTCTGACCGCGGCCCCACTGTGGGTGCCGGTGGACCTGCGCGACGGTAACCAGGCACTGGCCGAACCGATGGATCCCGGCCGCAAACGCCGCTTCTTCGAGCTGATGGTCGCGATGGGATACAAGGAGATCGAGGTCGGTTATCCGTCCGCCTCGCAGACCGACTTCGACTTCGTGCGCCTGATCGTCGAGACCGACATCGCGCCGCCGGACGTCACCATCGTGGTGTTCACCCCGGCACGTCGCGACCTCATCGAGCGGACGGTGGAATCCGTCCGGGGTGTCCGCAACGAGGTCGTCGTCCACATGTACACCGCGACCGCTCCCACCTGGCGCGAGGTCGTCCTCGACCGCGACCGTCCCGCGCTGACGGAACTGATCGTCGCCGGTGGCCGCGACGTCCTGGAACTGGCCGGCGACCTGCCGAACGTGCGGTTCGAGTTCTCACCCGAGGTCTTCAACCTCACCGAACCCGACTACGCGCTCGAGGTGTGCGACGCGATCACCGAGTTGTGGGACGCGACCCCCGAACGGCCGGTGATCGTGAATCTTCCGGCCACCGTCGAGATCGCGACCCCGAACGTCTATGCCGACCAGATCGAGTACATGCACACCAACCTCGCGCGACGCGACGCGGTGATCCTGTCCGTGCACCCGCACAACGATCGCGGCACAGGTATCGCGTGCGCCGAACTCGCCGTCCTCGCCGGGGCGCAGCGGGTCGAAGGGTGCGTGTTCGGCAACGGGGAACGCACCGGCAACGTCGACATTGCGACACTCGCACTGAACCTCCACGCACAGGGCATCGATCCGATGATCGATTTCTCCGACATCGACGAGATCCGCCGCACCGTCGAATACTGCAATCGCATCGAGATCCACCCGAGGCACCCGTATGTCGGCGACCTGGTGCACACCGCCTTCAGCGGCACTCATCAGGACGCGATCAGGAAAGGGTTCGCCGAGCACCGGGCACGCGCCGTCGCCGAGGGCCGTCCCGAGTCCGAGATCGATTGGCGAGTACCATATCTGCCGATCGATCCCGCCGACATAGGACGTACCTACGACGCGGTGATCCGTGTCAATTCGCAATCCGGTAAGGGCGGGGTCGCCTACCTGCTCGAGAGCGAATACGGCATCGGAATTCCGCGTCGGCTCCAGATCGACTTCACTCGCCACGTGCAAGACCACACCGACACCAGCGGCGGGGAGGTCACTGCGACCGAACTGTGGGAGATCTTCGACACCGCATATCTCGCACGGCCGGACGTCCCGGGTGCACCGGTGCTGCGCGCCTTCGACGTGACCGACGCGGGCACCACGATCATGCTGGGTGTCGGCGGCACCGAACACCGCAGTGTCCACGAGGGCGTGGGTCCCGTCGAAGCATCGACCGACGCTCTCGCCCGTCTCGGCATCGATATCGAGGTGCTCGGCCTCCATCAGAGCAGCGTCGGCACCGACGCACTCACCCTGATCGAATTCCGCAGCGGCGACGACACACGGTGGGCAGCGGGGCGTCACCGCTCCGTGCTCACCGCGAGCCTGCACGCGGTCGTCCGTGCTGCCGCCTGCATCCCGAGGCCACTCAGGACAGCTGGGTCACCACGATCCGTGTGACGCCGTAGAAGGCGGTACCCGCCGTGACGATCGCGAACAGCGCGATCCATACGGCCGCCGGAACGCGGGTCAGTCCGCGCAACTGGTCGGCGTCCGAACCCCGGCCACGACCGCGCGAATGGGTGCGGGCGAGTTCGAGGACCGGGCGGGTCGCGCCGAGGAGCAAGACCCATGTGATCAGGTACGCCGCGGTGTACCGGACGATCGGGTCCCCGAGATAGGCGGCCGCACCGACGAGCGCACCCGCGATCACCACCGAGACGAATCCGTACAGATTGCGGATCAGCAGCAACAGGACGGCGAGCGCGGCGAGGATCGACCACAGCACCGCGGCGGGCCGATCCAGGGTCAGCAGCGTCGCCGCCGCGAATCCCAGCACGGCCGGACCGGTGTACCCGGCGAAGGTGGTCGCGACCATGCCGGGGCCTCGCGGGTTGCCGGACGACACCATCACCCCCGAGGTGTCGCTGTGCAGACGGATGCCCGACAGCTTTCGGCCCACGAGCGCCGCGACCAGCGCGTGCGACCCCTCGTGCGCCTGCGTGACGACATGGCGGGTCTTCAGCCACAGCGGCCGAACGGTGACGAGCACGAGTGCGACGATCGCCGTTCCGACGACGACCACCGTCGGAGCAGGCTGGTCGACGGTCGACACGGCCTGCCAGGCGGAGGACACGACCTCCGTGAACGAGGTGGACACAGATCACCTTCCTCCGGGCCGGGCGCCGAGACTTCCGGCCCGGCGATAGCCTGATGAGCATGCCCGACCGTCGTACCCTCGAGATCCGCGCGGGTATCAAGGACTCCTGGGCCGTCGGGCTGGGACTGATCCCGCTGGGGCTCGCGTTCGGTGTGGTTCTCACCCAGGGCGGGTTCGAATGGTGGTGGGCGCCGATCTTCTCCACCGTCATCTACGCGGGGTCGATGGAGTTCCTCGCGATCGGTCTGATCGCGGCGGTCACGCCGCTCGCCTCGGTCGCCGCGGCGACACTGCTGGTGAACTTCCGGCACGTCTTCTACGGCCTGTCGTTCCCGCTGCACCGCATCCGCAGCCGGCTCGGGCGTCTCTACGGCGTCTATGCGCTCACCGACGAGTCGTACGCGATCGTCGCCCCCAAGGCACGTGAGCCGCTCTCGGGTACCCGCATCCTCACGGTCCAGGTGCTCTGCCAGCTGATGTGGGTCGTGTCGGGCACGATCGGCGCGTTGATCGGGGCAGTGCTCCCCGACGGGCTCGCCGGACTCGAGTTTGCCCTCACGGCACTGTTCGCGGTGCTTGCGATCGATGCCTTCCGCGCCAACCGCGACGTGCCGGCGCCGGTGCTCGCGCTGGTCTGCGGTCTCGTCGCATTGCTGGTCGCGAAAAGCCAGATGCTCGTCGTCGGGCTCGGGTTGTTCGTGGTGTGCCTGTTCGTGCGTTTCGTCTACCGGAACAAGGTGGCCCGTGCCTGAGTCGGTGCCCAGCGCCGGATATGTCCTCGGCGCTCTGGCGGTGATGTTCGTCGTGACGGTCGCGTTGCGCGCGGCGCCGTTCCTCGCGTTGTCGGCGCTGAAGAACTCCGCCTTCGTCGATTTCCTGGGCCGTACGATGCCCGCGGGCGTCATGGTGATCCTGGTGATGTACACACTGCGTGACGTGGGGGAGTCGACCTGGCTACCCGCGTCCGTCGGTCTCGCGGGCACGATCGCGGTGCATCTGTGGCGACGCAACGCCGCGCTGAGCACCGTTGTCGGGACGGGTCTCTATCTCGTCGCGTCGGCGTTCTGGACCTGAGCCGGCGCGGCGACGGTCTCCTCGCGCTCGACGGCGTTCTCGGCACCGGGGCGACGATGGCGCGCGGCGACCATCGCGGCGACGAAGACTGCGATCGCGGCCAGGCACTGCGAGGTCCCGAGGACTTCGAGGAGCAACTGCTCGACCCAGCCGCCGGAGGACGCCTCACGCAGCAGGTGGTTGGGTCCGATGAGGAAGACCACGGTGGCGGGCCCCAGCACGGGCCACCAGCGGCGGTAGGCCGGCGCGACGAGCAGCGGCACGAGGCACAGCGCGTACACCCAGTGGTGGGTGACGGCGATCGGAGCGGCGAGCAGCGACGCCAGGCCCACCAGGGCCACCGCGACCACGGGCTCGTCGGCACGCAGGAAGCGGTAGGCGGCCCATGCGGTACCGGCCACGACGACCAGGGCACCGGCCAGCCACAGCGCCTTGGCGGTGCCGTCGGAGAAGTCGAAACGGGCGATGAGACCGGTGAGCGCCTGGTTGCGGAAGAACGACGGGTCGCCGGCGCGGTCGGTCGCGAAGAACTCCGTGGTCCAGAAGTAGACGGTCGAATCGGGGCGCAGCCAGTAGCCGAACGCGACGGTCGCGGCAAAGGCGCTCAGCGCGCGGAATGCCGACGGCCAGTCGCGGCGCAGCAGGAAGATCAGGCCGAAGGCGGCCGGGGTCACCTTGATGGCGGCGGCCAGCGCGATGCCGACACCGCGGAAGCGCTTCGGGATCACACCGAGCAGGTCGGCGACCACCAGTGCCATGAGCACGATGTTGATCTGGCCGAACGTGAAGTTGGAGCGGAACGGCTCGAGCCACAGCACCGGTCCGAGCGACGCGGCTGCGATCAGGCTCGGCTGCGACATGTCGAGTCGCTGGTAGACGACCTCGAGCACCCACCACACGAGAGCGATGAGTCCGATCGTCCACAACACCTGCAGGGCGGTGCTGCCCACCAACGCCATCGGGGCGAAGAGGAACGCCGCGAAGGGTGGGTAGATGAACCGGAAACCGGAATGGCTGAAGAACCCCTCGGTGTACAGCGGGGTGTGGTGCAGGAAGGCCCAGCCGGCATCGCGGAAGACGTCGAGATCCATGAGGTACTCGTTCAGCGCGTCGCGCAGGTATCCCGCGACTGCCAGCGCCGAGACCGTCAGACCGATGGCGATCAACAAGGATCGAACAGGTCGGGTACGGACTTCGGTCAACAGCACGGGCGGTACCTCCCGGTAGGAAACAGGTGCGTCGCCACGTTACACAATCGTTGTCTTCGGGATCAGGCGCCGAGAATATCGCCTCCCCAACCGTTTTGGTCGGGAAATCCGTTTCGCGAACTTGGGGAGTGAGACGGATCACGTTGCGGAAAGATCTCGACCGGCCGGACGTGAGGGGAGTATTCGTCTTTCTAGCTCCACAGCTAGAAAGACGAATACTCCGGTAGCGGAGTCAGGCGACGCCGCTGATCTCGTTCGGGGTGTGCGGCAGTTCGGCAGAGCGGATCTCACCCGAGGTCACGTCCACCGCGTACAGGGAATCGGTGGCGGGATCGGTGACGAACGCCGTATCGCCCCGCACCTCGAGTGCGGGCCGAGGTGCCTGCCACTCGTCGGGCTCGGTCCACGGCTCGAGCACCTCGATCCGCCGGACGATCTCGCCGGAGTCGGGATCGATCACGTGGAGGTTGCCGTCGGTGCCAAGAACGAGTGCTTCCCCTGCCGGTCCGCGACCGAGGGAGCGGAAGGTGTAACTCGTACCGAGGTCGACGAGACGCACCGACGCCGTGCGGGTGTCCACGAGCGCGACGCGCTCGGGACGCTCGAGCTCGGCGTCGGGATCGGTCTTGTAGTCGCCGAGGACGACGGGCGAGTCCTCGCTGCCGGCCTGGTTCCCGATCCGGCCGTAGGGGTCGGGCACCGGCGCCTTCGTGAACGTTCCGTCGCGCAAGATCACCATGCCGTCCTCACATCCGAAGGCGACGACCCCGTCGGCCGCGACCGTCTCACCGTGCACACCCGGGCACTGTTCGGTGCGCGTGATCTCGGTGCCGTTCTCGTCGAGCAGCGCCACACCGGTCCGATCCTCGGAATCGCCGAGGGTGACGAGCATGCCGCCGTCGGGCATCGGGACGGCCACGCCGTGGTGGGCCTCGGGGAGCGCGCGACTGTCGAGATCCGGCAGGTCGGTCGCCGAGGCGAGATCGGCGGGGTCGAACACGTCGATGCGTCCGGTGCCGTCGTCGAACAGGGCGGTGACCCCGGCGTGCGGCACGACGTGTCCGGGCTTCTCGGCGGCGAACGTCAGGTCGGTGAGCGTGGGTGCGCCGGTGTAGTGGTGACCGTGGTCGCCGTGGGCTTCCGTCCAGCTGCCGGTGTCGAGCACGCGGAATCCGCCTTCGGTGGAGATCAGCACGTGGCGTCCGTCGCCGGCAGGGGAAAGGCGGTTGAAACCGTCGAGTGCGAAGTCGTCGACGACGGTGAGTTCTTCTTCCTCGACGACGAGGACGCCGCCGTCGTAGGTCAGGGCGAGGCGCGGCTGCGCCGTCGCCACTTCGGAAGCGGCGGCGGAGGTCGTCGTCTCGGGGGTGTCGGCCGCAGTGGTGTCGGCCTCGGTCGTACCGCCGCAGGCGGCGGCGAAGGTCGCAGCGACGACGGTGAGGGCGGCGCCGCCGTAGCGGGAGAGCGTTGTCATGGGGAAAGAAATAGCTACTATCGAAAATGAATGTCAAAGTCTGAAATGCGCATGCGTGCATGTCGCTCCGGGCGGCCGAGGTTGCAGTTGTTGTCGAGAAATCGCCGAAATGTCGACAACAACTGCGGTTTCGAGCTCGGACATACGCGAATACGGCCGTCTACGACACGCACTAGATGAGCTCAGAATCCGATGAGTTCGCCGTTAGCATCGACGGATGGATCCTGTCCGCAACCCGTACGCCCCGGGCGCGGGACAGCGCCCGCCCGAGCTCGCCGGCCGCGAGAAGCAACTCACCGCGTTCGAGGTGGTCCTCGAACGGATCGCCCGGGAACGACCCGAACGCAGCGTCGTCCTCACCGGCCTCCGCGGTGTCGGCAAGACCGTCCTTCTCAACCATCTGCGCTCCGCCGCCATCGCGAAGAGCTGGGGCACCGGCAAGATCGAGGCCCGTCCCGATCAAGGACTGCGACGCCCCCTGTCGTCGGCGCTGCACATGGCGGTCCGCGAGATCGCCGCCGCGCATCCGGATCCGGAATCGGTGGAGTACTTCCTCGGGGTGCTCAAGTCGTTCGCGCTGCGGGCTACCGCCGACAAGGGCATGCGCGAACGCTGGCAACCCGGCATCGATGCTCCGGCCGTGAAAGGGCGGGCCGACTCGGGTGACATCGAGATCGACCTCGTCGAACTGCTTGTCGACGCAGCAGGACTCGCACGCGACGTGGGCGTGGGCATCGCGTTGTTCATCGACGAGATGCAGGACCTCGGCTCCGACGACGTCTCAGCGATCTGCGGGGCCTGCCACGAGCTGAGCCAGGACGCCGCGCCGCTCATCGTCGTCGGGGCCGGTCTGCCGCACCTGCCCGCGGTGCTGTCGGCGTCGAAGTCCTACTCCGAGCGGCTGTTCACCTACCACCGCATCGACCGGCTCGACCGTGCGGCAGCGGATCTCGCGCTCATCGCGCCTGCGGCACGAGAGGACGTCGAGTTCACGCAGGACGCCCTCGACCTGCTGTACGAAACCGCCGACGGCTACCCGTATTTCGTGCAGGCCTATGGTAAGACGACCTGGGACGTCGCAGCGGATTCGCCGATCACCGCCGACGACGTGCGGGTCGCGGCACCGACTGCGGAAGAGGAACTCGCCGTCGGCTTCTTCGGCTCCCGCTACGAACGGGCGACCCCCGCCGAACGCGAATACATGCGGGCCATGGCGGATCTGGCGGGCGACGACGGGCCTGTCGCGACCTCGAAGATCGCCGTCGAACTCGGACGGAAGCCTGCCTCCCTGTCACCTGCGCGCGACGGATTGATCAAGAAGGGCCTGATCTATTCCGCCGAGCGCGGGTTCATCGGGTTCACCGTTCCGCACTTCGGGCGGTACCTGCGCGCCCAGAACGACTGACCCGGCCGGGGTGATCGAAAGTTCAGTCGACCCACTCGACGGTCTCGTCGAGCGACGCGCGATTCGTGCGACACGCATTGGCCGGGTGCGCCTCGTCGGCGTAACCGAACGAGATGGCGCAGACGATGTCGCGGTCGTCGCCGATGTTCAGTTCGCGTCGCAGCGCGGTGGCCGTCATCGCGACGGCGGCCTGCGGGACGGCGGCGATGCCGAGCGACTCGGCGGCGAGCAGCAGGGTCGAGACGTAGCCACCGCAGTCGACGGCGCCGTACACGCCGAGGGCCTTGTCGGAGGTGATGATCGCGACGTGCGGTGCGCCGAAGAAGCGGTAGTTCTCGAGCATCTGCTCGGTGCGGCGCTGGTAGTCGTCGCGGGCGATGCCCAGCGCGTTGTACAGGGCGTAGCCGGCGCCGCGGCGACGCTCGGCATAGGCGCCGCGGTATTCGGCGGGTCCCGGGATGTCGGGATCCATGTTCCCCGAGGTGGCCTGCGCGTAGACGGCGTCGCGCAGGCGGTTGGTGGCGTCGCCGCTGACGATGTGCACGTGCCAGGGTTGGGAGTTGCACCAGGACGCGGTGCGCTGACCCATCTGCAGCATGCGTTCGATGTCCTCGCGCGGGACCTGTTTCGTCAGGAAGGCGCGGCAGCTGAAACGGGTGTCGAGCAGGGACGACAGCGTGTCGGCGGCAGAAGTCATGTCACCACGATGGCACATCACTTCACCGAGCGTTCGTTCAGCCGGTCGGGAGCACACTACAGGCGACTATTCGGCTTTCTACGATCCGTCCGAGAAAGCTGTAGAGAAGGTCAGACGATGTCCCTCTCGTCGCCGGGTGTGACCCGGCGCAGCCCCCGATAGGCATCGGTGGGGGTGCTCTTCCCGGTCACCACGGCCGCGACCTCGGCGGCGATCGGCATCTCCACCCCGTACTCGCGGGCGAGTTCCATGACCGTCGGCGCGGTCTTCACCCCTTCGGCGACCTGCCCCAGCGCCTCGACGGCCTCGTCGATGCTGAGCCCGCGCGCCAGCGCCTCACCGACCCGGCGGTTCCGCGACGACGGACTCGTGCACGTCGCGATGAGATCACCCATCCCCGTGAGGCCCGCGAACGTGCGCGGATCCGCACCCATGGCCTCACCGAGACGCGTCATCTCCGCCAGCCCACGGGCGAGGACCATCGCGCGGGTGTTGTCGCCGACGCTGAGTCCTTCGGCCATGCCGGCCGCGATCGCCACGATGTTCTTGAGGATCCCGCCCAGTTCGCAGCCGAGCACGTCGGTATTGCGATAGACGCGGAACAACGACGTGGCGAACAGCGGTTGCAGCGCCGCACTCACCGCTTCGTCCTGCATCGCGACCACCGACGCGGCGGCCATGCCGTCGGCGATCTCCCCGGCGATGTTCGGACCCGCGAGCAGCCCGACGGGGTGCCCCGGAAGGCATTCGGCGATCACCTCGGTGGGCCGCAGGCGGGTGCCCGGCTCGAGGCCCTTCACGAGCGAGACGACCGGAACCCACGCGCGGATCTCGTCGACGACCTGCTCGAGTGTCTTGCGCACTGCATGCGACGGCACACCGATTACCAGGACGTCGGCTTCGCGGGCGGCCTCTTCTAGATCGGACGTCGCGCGCAGGCCCTGCGGCAGTGGCCGTTCGCCGAGATATCGACGGTTGCGGTGCTCGGTGTCGATCTCACGCGCGATGTCGTCGTTGCGGGCCCACAACGTCGCCGGGGTGTTGCGTGCGGCCAACGACGCGATCGTGGTTCCCCACGATCCCGATCCGAGAACGACGACGCGAACCGCACGAGCCATCGGTGACCTTTCGTCCGTACGGGCAGGTATCGACAGAGTGTCAGTTTTCCGGTCCCGGCGGGTCCGGTTTGTGGTCCCGGGATCCTCGCGGGGCGGATGTGCTGTGGAGGCGCACGACGACAGGATCGAGGCGGCGCATCGTGGCACGATCGGACCCGTGCCCGGTAAACCCGTCACCGATCAGCGTCTGCGCGACCTCGCGTTGCTGCGCCGCGTCCGCGACCGCATCGACCGCGAGTACGCCCAGCCCCTCGACGTCGAGGCCCTCGCCCGCGGCGTGAACATGTCGGCCGGCCATCTCAGCCGCCAGTTCAGGCTCGCGTACGGCGAGTCGCCCTATTCGTATCTCATGACCCGGCGTATCGAGCGGGCCATGACGTTGCTGCGACGCGGCGACCTCACCGTCACCGAGGTGTGCTTCGAGGTGGGCTGTTCGTCGCTCGGCACCTTCAGTACCCGGTTCACGGAACTCGTCGGCGTGCCCCCGAGCGTGTACCGCAAGCAGGCGGGCGAGGAGACGAACGGCATCCCGTCGTGCGTGGCGAAGAATGTCACCAGACCGATCAGGAATCGAGAAGCGCGGACGGGTCCGCCGGTCATACCGTGATCGGCATGGACATCACCATTCACCAGACATTCCTTCCGCACACCGATCCCGAGGCGTCCCTCGCGTTCTACCGCGACACCCTCGGCTTCGAGGTCCTCAACGACGTCGGTTACGCCGGGAAACGCTGGATCACCCTCGGCCGCAGCGACACTCCCGGCACGTCCCTGGTGCTGTACCCGCCGGACGCCGACCCCGGCATCACGGAGGAGGAGAACGCCACCATCGCCGAGATGATGGCCAAGGGCACCTTCGCATCGATCATCCTCGCGACGAAGGATCTCGACGGGACGTTCGAGCAGCTGCAGGCCGGCGACACCGAGATCGTTCAGGAACCCACCGACCAGCCGTACGGCGTCCGCGACTGCGCTCTCCGCGACCCCGCGGGAAACATGGTCCGCATCCAGCAATTGCGCTGACCGATCCCACGATCGGCCTTACTCTCCGATCGTCGCACCCGTTCCGCCCCGCATCCGTACGACCACTGGAGTCTTCGAACATGACCTCGACGAAGGACACACCGGCACATGCAGCGCACGTCGCCGACACCCACGATGCGATCCGGGTTCACGGAGCGCGCGTGAACAATCTCCGCGACATCAGCGTGGAGATCCCCAAGCGGCGATTGACGGTGTTCACCGGTGTCTCCGGCTCGGGCAAGAGTTCGCTGGTGTTCAGCACGATCGCCGCCGAGTCGCAGCGCCTGATCAACGAGACGTACAGCGCGTTCGTGCAGGGATTCATGCCGACCCTGGCCCGCCCGGACGTCGACGTGCTCGACGGCATCACCGCGGCGATCATCGTCGGCCAGGAACGGATGGGATCGAATCCGCGCTCGACGGTGGGCACCGCCACCGATGCCAACGCGATGCTTCGCATCCTGTTCAGCCGGGTTGCGGAGCCGCACATCGGTCCGCCCAACGCCTACTCGTTCAACGTGCCGTCGGTGCGGGCCAGTGGTGCGGTGACGGTGGAGAGGGGCGCGGGGAAGACCCAGGCCGAGAAGGTGACCTTCAACCGGCTCGGCGGCATGTGCCCGCGATGCGAGGGCAAGGGCAACATCTCCGATTTCGACCTGACCGTGCTCTACGACGACGGTCTCTCCCTCAACGAGGGCGCCCTGAAGATCCCCGGCTACAGCATGGACGGCTGGTACGGCCGGATCTACCGCGGCTGCGGCTTCTTCGATCCCGACAAGCCGATCGCGAAGTTCACCAAGCGGCAACTCCACGACCTGCTCTACAAGGAACCCACCAAGATCAAGGTGGAGGGCGTCAACGTCACCTTCGAGGGCCTGATCCCGAAGATCCAGAAGTCGTTCCTGTCCAAGGATCTCGACGCGATGCAACCGCACATCCGTGCGTTCGTCGAGAAGGCCGTCGTCTTCTCCACATGCCCGGACTGTGAAGGGACGCGTCTCGCCCCCGAGGCGCGGTCGTCGAAGATCGACGGCAGGAGCATCGCGGATGTGTGCGCGATGCAGATCAGCGATCTCGCCGAATGGGTGCGCGGACTGGATCTTCCGCAGGTTGCCCCGCTGCTGAAGAACCTTTGTCATCTGCTCGACTCCTTCGCGGACATCGGGCTGGGATATCTGTCGCTGGATCGTCCCACCGGCACCCTGTCCGGCGGAGAATCGCAGCGCATCAAGATGATCCGCCATCTCGGATCGTCGCTGACCGATATCACCTACGTCTTCGACGAACCGACGATCGGCATGCACCCGCACGACATCGCGCGGATGAACAACCTGCTGCTGCAACTGCGCGACAAGGGCAACACCGTGCTCGTCGTCGAACACAAACCCGAGGCCATCGCGATCGCCGACCACATCGTCGATCTCGGCCCGCGCGCCGGCACCGAGGGCGGACAGGTGGTCTTCGAGGGCACCGTCGACGAACTGCGGCGTGCCGACACCCTCACCGGTCGTCACCTCGACGACCGGGCGTCGCTGAAACCGACGGTGCGCACCCCGAGCGGAGCCCTGAAGGTCCGCGGCGCAGACACGCACAACCTGCAGAACGTCGACGTCGATATCCCGCTCGGCGTGCTCGTCGTGGTGACCGGCGTGGCCGGATCGGGCAAGAGTTCGCTGATCCACGGTTCGGTGGCCGACGGCGACGGCGTGGTCACGATCGACCAGAGCCCCATCAAGGGCTCGCGTCGCAGCAACCCCGCGACCTACACGGGTCTTCTCGAACCGATCCGCAAGGCGTTCGCGAAGGCCAACGGTGTCAAGCCGGCCCTGTTCAGTTCCAACTCCGAGGGCGCCTGCCCGACCTGCAACGGCGCCGGTGTCGTCTACACCGACCTCGGGGTGATGGCCACCGTCGAATCGGTTTGCGAGGACTGCGAGGGCAAGCGCTTCCAGACCGCCGTGCTCGACTACACCCTGGCGGGGAAGAACATCGCCGAGGTGCTCGCCATGTCCGTCGCGCAGGCCCAGGAGTACTTCGCCGACGGCGAGGCACGCACCCCGGCGGCGTCGAAGATCCTGCAGCGACTGTCCGACGTCGGCCTCGGCTATCTGCGGCTCGGCCAGCCCCTGACCACCCTGTCGGGCGGTGAGCGGCAGCGGCTCAAGCTCGCCACCGCGATGGCCGAGAAGGGGGAGACCTACATCCTCGACGAACCCACCACGGGCCTGCACCTCGCCGACGTCGAACAGCTGCTCGGTCTGCTCGACCGGCTCGTCGAGTCCGGCAAGTCGGTGATCGTCATCGAACACCACCAGGCCGTGATGGCCCACGCCGACTGGATCATCGACCTCGGTCCCGGCGCCGGCCACGACGGTGGACGCATCGTCTTCGAGGGCACCCCCAGCGAACTCGTGGAGGAGCGGTCGACGCTCACCGGCGAGCATCTCTCCGAGTACGTCGGGGTCGGGGTCAGCGGCTGAAGTCCGGACGCTCCATCAGCCACGACACGGCCACACCCGCGACGAGCCCCCAGAACGCCGCGCCGATGTTCCAGACGGTGATGTTCGAGGCGGTGACCACGAACGCGACGAGCGCACCCATGGTGTGCTTGCTCGCGAACCCGGCCACGAAGGCGCCCTGCAACGCTTTGAGCATCGCCAGGCCGCCGAGAGTCGCGACGAACGAGGCGGGCGCGGCGATCATCCACCGGACGAACAGCGGCGCGAACAGTCCGAAGACGATCGCCAGCGTCCCGCATGTGATCGCCGCGGTGTACTGACGGGACCGTTCGCCCGACGACACGAGCAGCGCGTTGGTCGGTCCGGTCAGACAGGTCGACACGGCGCCGACGCACGCGGCAAGGAAGGACCACAGTCCGCACGCGATCGCCGAGACGTTGACGGGCGGATTGTGCCCGGCCGAGCGCAGCACCGCGATGCCTTGCCCGTTCTGCACCACCAGCACGGTGATCGCGAGCGGCACGACGAGTTCGAGGATCGCCGACCACGTGAACTGCGGGGCGGTGAACACCGGTGCGGCGAAGACCGCGCTGTCGGTCCCGGACGGTGAGAACCGGCCCGACAGCGCGACCGCGCCCACCCCGGCGAGCAGAGCGCCGAGGATGGGAGGCATCCACTTACCGAGGACCGCAACGGAACTGAGCAGGAGGAAGACGATCACCATCGGTGCGGCGATGGCGACGTCGGAACCGAGCGCCGAAACCAGATCGATGCCGAACTTCAGGAACACCCCCGCGACCATCGCCATGACGATGGGCATCGGCAACGCTTCCATCACTCGGCGCACCAGTCCCGAGGCCCCCAGTACCGTCACGACGGCCGCTGTCACGAAGAATGCGCCGACCACCTCCGCCCAGCTCAGGTGGGTGAGCGACCCGCCGACCAGCACGGTGCCGGGGATGGTCCAGAAGAACCCGAGCGGTTGCCGGTAGGCGACGCTCATCACGATGGTGAGCAGCCCGTTGAGGGCGAACACCCCGAAGATCCACGACGCCAACTGCGGTGCGCTCAGCCCGCCCGCGGCGCCGGCGGCGAGGATCACGGCGACCGGTCCGGTGCACGAGAAGACGAGCCCGATCAAGCCGTTCGCGGCGTATCGTGGGCCGAGATCCCGGAGTATCCCGCGCGGTCCGACGACGGGACGCACGGGGCGTTCGAACAGATCGGTCTCGGCGGTGGGGCGATCGTCCACGGCGGTCAATGATCAACCTCGATCCTGTTGTCGGAACTTCGCGGCGAGCTCGCTGCGCGAGCGGATGCCGAACTTCGAGTACACGCGGGTCAGGTGGTACTGCACGGTCTTGACGGACAGGAACAGCTCACCGGCGACTTCCTTGTTGGTGCGGCCCGACGCGACGAGTGTGGCCACGGCGCGTTCCTGCGGAGTGAGGGTCGTGAAATCCGAACGCGGGGTCTCGGTCTCGCCGTCGCCGGTACGAAGACCACCGGCCTTGAGTTCCCGGTCGCAACGTTCCACGTACGAGACGGCGCCGAGCGACGCGTACAGCTCACGGGCGGTGCGGATCACCGCGTCGGCGTCGCGGCGACGCCCCGCGCGGCGCATCGTCTGGCCGTACGCGAAGTTGATGCGTGCACGGTCGTAGGGCAGTGGCAGCGTGTCGATCTCGTCGAGTGCGTGTTCGAAAGCGTCGCGGGCGGCGTCGATGTCGCCGCGGGCTCCGAGGATGCGACCGCGCACGTAACCGAGGCGGGCCTTGGCGGAGCGGTGACCGCGTTCGGCGGCGAGTTCCTCGTGCGGCCGCAGGAATTCGTCCGCTTCGTCGACGCGTCCGGTGATCACGAGGGCGTTGCCGTAGAGATCCGGCCACGGCCAGTGGCCGGGTTCGTCGACGGCGCCCCGCTCGCGCATGGTGACGATCGGTTCCAGATAGCGCAACACGCTCGTGTAGTCGGAGACGACCTCGGCGCACTGCGCCAGGCACAGGCAGGCCGGTACGAGCATGAGCGGGTAGTCGTTGTTCCCGGCGCGGGCACGGTGGGCGTGTTCCCGTGCCGCGGTCCAGTTCCCGCGCAGCGCCTGGACCTGGGCGCCGGTCCAGTGGACGAGCGGTCGGAGCAGATCGAGTTGTGTCGCGTCGAGCTGCGCCGCCGCGCGATCGACGGTGCGCAGCGCGTCGGACCACGCACCGAGCGCGAATTGTGTTCGCGCGAGCCAGGCCTGCGCCCACAGCGAGATGCGCAGCGACCCGCCGCGGAAGATGGTCGGTTCGGCCGCCTCGAGTTCGGTCCGGGCGAGATCGGGCCGGTCGAGCACCAATGCGAGCCACCCCTCGGCCATGCGGATGCGCTGGCTCTGCGCTCCGAGCCGGATGACATCGGACAGAGCCGAATACGACTCGACGGCCTCATCGACGCGACCGGTCATCGCCAGCCCGAGTCCGCGGATGGCCCGGGACTCGACGACGGGTGGAGCCGTCTCGGGGAGGGTGTCCGCGGCACGATCGGCCCACAGGACAAGATCGTCGCCGCGCAGCCGTGCCAACGAATGCAACACCATGCGTTGCGAAATAGTGGCGGCGAGTTCGGGTTCGGATTCCGGATCGTCGAGCATCGACCACGCTTCGGTGAGAAGGTGGTGCGCTTCCGCGGCCCGCCCCCGCTGGATCGCGAGATAGCCGAGCACGGCGTTGCGCATCGGTCCGCTCGGCACGCTCTCGATCTCGGGGACGAACGTCTGGGCCTGGGGCAGGTCCGCCGCACCGGTCAGTGCGTCGACACCGCGGATCATCCTGCGGGTCCGTAGTTCTCGGTCGAGAGTGATACGGCTCGCGGTGATGAGCGCTTCGGCCGCTTGGGACCAGGCGCCGTCGGCGGCGCATCGCCGGGCGTAAGCGTCGAGGTCGGCGGCGAGTTCCTCGTTTCCGGTCGGTGTCGCGGACACCAGGTGGAACAACCGGGCGCCCTCGTCGTCGACGAGCGAAGCGGCCCGCGCGTGCAGGCTGTGCCAGCGGGCCGGGCCGATCTCGTCGGCCACGGCGGCGCGGGTCATGGGGTCGGGGAACGACAACGACACCACGCCACGCTGTTCACGCATCGTGAGCAGACCGAGCCGGTGGGCCTCGTCGAGCGGCCTGGTCGTGTCGCCGACCTCGGCGAGTTCGGCGACGAGCGCGAGGGATTCGGTGGCTCCCCGTGTCGCGGCGGTGTCCAGGACGGCGACCGATTCGACGAGCGCGCGCGTGTCCGGTGAACACCGGGCAAGGATGCGACCCACTTTCCCCGCGTGTTGTCTCGGTGCTGGGAAACGCGCCTGCCAGCGGTGCCATTCGTCGCGAGGGATCTCGTCGAGAAGCTGCAGGATCGAGCGGGTGTTCCCGAGCGTGTGTTCCTGCAGGCGACGCGCCGTCCACGCGGACAGGTCGACGCCGATGCGATGCAGTGCGAGTTGCGCGACATCCGGGGGCGCCAGCGCGCCGACGTGGAGGGTGTCCACGCGGTGGCTGTTCGAGAGGAGGTCGGCGGTCGCCGGGGCGACATCGTCGGGAAGCACGTCGGGCACGATCCAGATCATGAGCAGGGGACGTCCGTGCGCTCGCCTCAGCGACGACGACAGCGACTGCAACGACTCGGCATCCGCGTAGTGCGCGTCGTCGACGACGATCACCGTCGCGTCGTCGATCCGGTCGAGGAGCGTGCGTGCCGCCCCCACCGGGTCGCCCGCCGTGACGGTGTCGCCGAGCAGCTGTTCGAGCACGGACCACGGATGGCCGGCTTCCCAGCGGGCCCCGGTCGCGTCGTGTACGGCGAGGTCGTCGTGGCGAGCGACGAAATGCGAAACGAGGGAGGATTTTCCGACGCCGGACGCCCCCTCGACGAGGACCAGCGAGGGGACACCCGCGCGGGCTTCGTCGAGGAGGCGTTCGAGTTGCAACAACTCGGAGTTCCGGCCGATCAGCACAGCGTTGTCCGTCACACATCCACGGTAGTCGGCACGGGGCGATCGGAACTGCGGACCGGCGAGACGGACTGGACCGGGCGGGGCACGAACCACGTGACCAGACCACCGGCGAGCGCGATACCCGCGAAGATGTAGAAGTTCACGTTGTTCGCGAAGCCCGCGCCGATGAGCAGACCTCCGATGACCGGGCCGACGATGCCGCCCAGGCGGCCGAAGCCGGCGCACCACGCCACGCCCGCAGCGCGGGCGGGGGTGTCGTAGTAGTTGGACACGAACCCGTAGATGAGCACCTGGGTGCCGATCGTGCCCGTACCGGCGATCGCGACGGCGGTGAGCAGCACCGGCAGCGGGAAACCGAGCGTGAGCAGCACGAGGGCCACGGCCGCGAGGAAGAAGGTGGTGACGATGACGGACTGCGGTCCGCGGCCGTCGGCGACCTTCGAGGCGAGCAGGCCGCCGAGGATGGCGCCGCCGTTGAGGACGAGGAGGAAGGCGAGCGAGCCGTTGGCGTTGTAACCGGCGTCGGCCATGATCTTCGGCAGCCAGGTGTTGAGGCCGTAGGTGAGCAGCAGACCGGCGAAGCTCATCATGCCGAGCAGTCCCGTACCGAGGGCGTACTTGCGGGTCGCGAGTGCCGCGAAACCGATCTTCTCGGTGGAAGCGACAGGTGCTGCGGACGGCAGTGGGAAACCGAACTTCTCGCACACACGCTGCGCCTCGTCGGAGCGTCCCCGCGACTGCAGCCAGGCGGGCGACTCGGGAAGCTTCATCAGTGCCAGCGGGAGCAGGATGAGCAGCGGCAACGCGCCGATGAGGAACAGTCCGCGCCAGCCGATCGCGTCGCGCAGCAGGATCGCGAGCAGCGAGGCCATCACACCGCCGGCGGGGACACCGCTGTAGACGATGGCGTTGAACAGGTTGCGCTTGCCGGGCGGAGCGAACTCGGCGACCACGGCTCCGGCGGTGGCGACGAGACCGCCGACGCCGATGCCGGTGAAGAAGCGGAGCGCGCCGAACATCGTGATGCTCGTGGAGAAGGCCGCCGCACCCATGCCGACGGAGAACCAGACGATGTTGATCAACATCATCTTCCGGCGGCCGACGCGGTCACCGAACGCACCGGTCAGCAGCGCGCCGACCATGACGCCGATGAGCGCGTAGGAGCCGAGGGCACCACCCTGCTGGGCGGAGATCTCCCCGAGCTGGGTCGGATCGGCCATCAGGGTCGGAAGGACGGTGCCGTACACGACGAGGTCGTAGCCGTCGAAGATGATCGCGAGGGTGGCGAGCGCGACGATCCAGATGACGCTGCGCCGATGTTGTGGACTGGCCCAGGTCTGCGTGGCGTGGGGCATGCGTTGCTCCGGTCTGTGGGTGGAGTCACAAGAGGATTCGGGGAGAAAAGTGGCCTCACCGGGGGGACTGGCGCCTCCGGTGAGGCCGAGCGAGGGGCGGTCAGCCCAGATCGCCGCCGGCGACGGGAAGAACCGTGCCGGTGATGTAGGAGGCCTCCTCGGAGGCCAGGAAACAGATCGCGGCGGCCTGCTCGTCGAGCGTGCCGTACCGCTTGAGCAGGGAGGAATCGACGGTCTGGTCCACGATCTGCTGGTACCAGGCCTTCTCCTGCTCGGACTGCGGCGACGGACCGCGCGCGATCCGCCGCTCGGGAGCGACGGTGCCGCCCGGGGCGGTCGCCACCACGCGGACCCCGTAGGGGGCGAGTTCGAGGGCGAGCGACGCGGTGATCGCGTTGACCCCACCCTTCGCCGCCGAATACGGCACGCGGTTGACGCCGCGGGTCGCGACCGACGAGACGTTCACGATCGTGCCGGCGCGTCGCTCGATCAGATGGGGAGCGGCGGCGCGACACGTCCACAGAGTGGGGAACAGCGACCGCCGGATCTCCTTCTCGATCTCCTCCGGCGCATAGTGCTCGTACGGCTTGGCCCAGATCGTGCCGCCGACGACGTTGATCAGCACGTCGATGCGGCCGGTGGTGCGGACGGCGTGGGAGATCGCCTCCTCCGCGCCCTCGAAGGTCTCGAGATCCGCCGTCACCGAATGCGCCTTGCCGCCCGCCTCGCGCAGCTGCTCGGCCACCTCGTGGACGAGATCCGCGCGGTCGACGAGCACGACCTCACCGCCCTCGGCGGCGATGCGGGTCGCCACCGTGAGACCGATGCCCTGCGCGGCGCCGGTGATCGTCAGGCACCGTCCGTCGAACCGGCCCGGGAAGATCTTCGTTTCGATCATGAGGAGACACCTGCTGGGGCACCGCTGGCGATGGCGCGACGCATCGTCTCCTTGGCGTGCTGCGAGTGGACGACGATCAGGTCGCGCGCGGCGGCCTTGTCGCCCTTCTCGAACGCCTCGACGAGCTGCAGGTGCTCGTCGACGATGTGCTCCTCGATCCACTGCGCGTCGCGCAGGACCTGCTTCATCAACCGGGTGACCTCGAGCTTGTTGTAGGCCTCGAGCAGCACCGGGTTGGTGCAACAGCGGAAGAGGAACTCGTGGAAGGCCGCATTGGTGTCGGTGAACGCCGCGGCGTCGGTGAAGTGGTCGCCTTCGACCGACGCGCCGGACGCCTCGGCGAGGATGCGGAACTCGACGAGCTGCTCCGGCGTGAGCCGGCCGATCGTGAGTTCGACGACCCCGAGTTCGAGGGCCATGCGGGCGTCGAACTGCTCGTCCGATTCGGCGACGGGCGGATGCTCCTCGCCGATCTCGTAATTGCCGGGCTCGGGGTTCTCGAGCACCACCGGACGACCGGTCTCGGCGGCAGCCTTCTCCGCCGCGGCCTTCTCGGCGTCGGTGGCAGCGGGTGCGGTTGCCCCACCCGGGGTGGCCGAGGTGTTGAACTTCTCGAAGTAGAAGTTCGTCGGCTCGATACCGTTCTCGGACAGGTGGTTACGCACCGCCTCCACCATGGGCGGCGGACCGCACAGGTAAATGTCCACATCACCGTCGTTGAGGTGCGACGGCTCGAACAGACCCGTCACGTATCCCTTGTTCGGGGCGGACGACGCTTCGTCGGCGACGCAGTAGTCGAACGTGAAGTTCGGCAGCCGCTTCGTGTACTCCTCGAGCGCGTCGAGTTCGACGAGATCGTGATCGAAGGTGACACCGTAGATCAGGTGCACCGGCTGGTCCGAGCCGTCGGCCTCGATCTTCGACAGGATCGACAGCAGCGGCGCCAGGCCGGTACCGCCGGCGAGCAGCAGCGACGGACGCTTGCGCTCGCGCAGGAAGAAGCTGCCGAATGGGCCGGTGAACTCCAGGGTATCGCCGACCTGCGCGCGGTCGCGCAGGTACTCGGACATCAGACCGTCCTCGGTGATCTTCACGAGGAACGCGAGCGAATTCTCGTGCGGGCCGGTGCTGAACGAGTACGAGCGGGTCGCCGGCTTACCGGTGCCGTCGTCGCTGCCGGGCACGCCGATGTTGACGTACTGACCGGGCAGGAACACCAGATCGTCACGGTTGTCGATCTCGACGGTGAACCCGACGACGCTCTCGGAGTAACGGCGCAGATCCGTGATGGTCGCGCTGTACGAGGCGGCTGCGGTCTTCGCGACATCGGAGGTGCTCGCGATCTGCACCACCAGATCGGATTCCGGCATCATCTGGCACGGCAGGCAGTAACCCTGCTCGGCCTCTTCGTCGGTGAGGGCGTCCTCGATGTAGTCGCCGCCGTCGTAGCTGCCCGATTCGCAGAAGGCCTTGCAGGTTCCGCACGCGCCGTCGCGGCAGTCGAGCGGAATGTTGATGCGTGCCTTGTACGAGGCGTCGGCGACGGTCTCGTTCGGGTTGACCTTGATGAAGCGGGTGACCCCGTCCTCGAAGCTCAATGCCACCTGGTAAGCCATGGCACGTGCCTCCTTTCGTGATCGGGGTGGAACTAGACGACGTAGACGTCGACGATGTGGTGGATGTAGTCGTTCTTCAGGACGATCTTCTTCTTCTTGATCACCGGCTGTGCGCCCGAGACATCGAGGGTGAGGAAGGTGGCCCCGAAGTAGGTGTCGGTGGTGTTGTAGCGGAAGTACAACGAGAACCAGTTGTGCCGCAGGTCGATTTCGGTGCCGCGACGCTCGAGGATCTCGACGTTGGTGATGTTGTGTCCTGTGCGGGGTTCGGGCAGCGAGGTCGCCGACGAACGGTCGGTGCGGATGCGGAACACCCGGTCCTCGAGGCCGCCGCGATTCGGGTAGTAGATCAGCGAGATCTCGGTCTGCGGGTTCTCGGTGAGAGCACCGTCGTCGTCCCAGGCCGGCATCCAGTACTCGGCATCGGGGTGGTAGCACTCGAGCCACTGCTCGAACTCGCGGTCGTCGAGCAGTCGGGCCTCACGGTAGAGGAACTGTTCGATGTCGGTCTGCGTGAATTCGTGTACGGCAGTCATGATTCCGGTTCCTCTCAGAGCGCGGACGGGTCGGCGGCGGAACTCTCGGCGGCGATGGCCTCGCGCATCGCTTCGAGCCAGTAGCCGTGCTGGATCGGGTACAGGCCTTCGTCCTCGGTCTTCACACCGCTCGACAGCACCTTCGTCATGCCGAGATCCTGAGCGACCTCGTCGGGTCCGTTGAGGATGTGGGTTGCACCGCGGCTCATGTCGTTCCAGGGCGCAGCCGATGCGAGGTAGGTCTTCTGGCAGGAGCGGAACTCCTCGAGATCATCCGGGGTGGCCATGCCGGTCGCGTTGAAGAAGTCCTCGTACTGACGGATCCGGTTGGCGCGGGACTCGGCGCTCTCACCCTTCGGTGCGATGCAGTAGATCGTCACCTCGGTCTTGTCCACGGAGATCGGGCGGAAGTGCCGGATCTGCGAGGAGAACTGGTCCATGATGTACACGTTCGGGTACAGGCACAGGTTGCGCGACGCGCCGACCATGAACTCGGCCTTCTTCTCGCCGAACTCCTTCGCGAGTTCGTCCTTGCGCGGGTACAGCGGACGGTCCTCGGGGTTGCCCCACCACATCCACAGCAACAGGTGGCCGTGGTCGAACGAGTAGTAGCCGCCGCCCTGCTTGCCCCAGGTGCCGGCGTCCATCGCCTTGGTCTCGTTGCTGGACTCACCGGCAGTGCGGCGCGCGGTGGTCGCGGCATAGTTCCAGTGGGTGGCCGAGACGTGGTAACCGTCGGCGCCGTTCTCGGCCTGCAGCTTCCAGTTGCCGTCGTAGGTATAGGTGGACGAACCGCGCAGCACCTCGAGGCCCTCGGGGGACTGGTCGACGAGCATGTCGATCATCTTCGTGGTGTCACCGAGGTGGTCCTCGAGCGACTTGACGTCGGGATTCAGGCTGCCGAACAGGAAACCGCGGTAGCTCTCGAAACGAGCGACCTTCCGCAGGTCGTGGCTGCCGTCGGTGTTGAACTGCTCGGGATAGCCGGCGTCGCGGGGATCCTTGACCTTCAGCAGCTTTCCGTTGTTGCGGAACGTCCAGCCGTGGAAGGGGCACGTGAAGGTGGTGCGGTTGTCGGTCTTGCGACGGCACAGCATCGCACCGCGGTGGCTGCACGCGTTGATCAGGCAGTGCAGCTCGCCTTCCTTGTCGCGGCTGATGACGACGGGCTGGCGGCCGATATACGTGGTGAAGTAATCACCGACGTTCGGGACCTGGCTCTCGTGGGCGAGGTACACCCAGTTGCCCTCGAAGATGTGCTTCATCTCGAGTTCGAAGATCTCCTCGTCGGTGAAGACGTCACGGCGGATCTGGTACCGCCCGGTGCTCGGGTCTTCGACGAGTGCGCCGTCGAGGCGAGTGCGCACGTGCTCCACGATGTCGGTCATGGGATCCTCCAGGTATCGGCTTCGTTCCCGGGACGGACAGGGCGTGTCCGACGCGGCCGAGCCTGTACTGAAGATTCGTGGTGACCGGGGTCTTTCTCCGGTCCGGCTCGACGCGATGTGTCCGGCGATATCTCCACGATGACAGCCTGTGGCTACGGTCACACCAGGCAAATACCTAGGGATACCTAGGACCCCTGGGTGGGGGGTCGGAAGGCCCTCGAGCGACCGGAGGCGGAAAGACCCTCGACACGGCCGTACCGCTCGTGCGCATCGCGGTGCCGGAGCAGCGCGTGCGTACGAGCGGTACGGGGATGAGGGTATTCAGCCGGCCGGGGTGAACCGTTCGCGCCGGATGCGTCGCGGCGACATGCGGCGACGCTTGAACGCCTTCACTGATGCCTCGACGAACGCGTCCGATCCGCAGATGTAACCGGTGAACTCCTTCGCGGACGCGACGTCCTCGAGGAAGGCGTCGGTGACGTATCCGTCGCGGTCTCCGCCGCTCTCCCTGCTCACGCAGGTGATGTAGCGGAAACCGTGATGACGGGTCTCCAGTTCGCGGAGAAACTCGACATCGTACAGGTCCGCGCAGGTACGGACCCCGTGGTAGAGCAGGATCTGCCGGTCGGGGACGAGGGAGAGCGCCTGCCGGACGATGGCCTCGAGCGGGGCGAGGCCCGTCCCACCGCCGAGCAGGACGATCGGGCCGGTGCCCTCCAGATCGAAGGTGAAGTCGCCGTACGGGCCGGTGACGGTCACGCGTTCACCCACGTCGATGCGCTCGAAGACCCATTCGCTCGCGACTCCACCGGGTTGCCGGCGGATGTGCAGTTCGAGCTCTTTGGCCTCGGAGGGCGGATTCGCGAGTGAGTACTGCCGTCGGATCTCGGTCCCGGGAACTGTCACCTCCACGTACTGCCCGGCCGAGAACTCGAGCGGTTCGTCGGCGGTGAGCAACACCTTGCGTGTGTCGGCGGCGATGTCGCGTACCTCGGTGACGGTGACGACGACGTCGCGCAGCACGTG
This sequence comes from Rhodococcus sp. 852002-51564_SCH6189132-a, assembly GCF_001665495.1. Taxonomy (NCBI): domain Bacteria; kingdom Bacillati; phylum Actinomycetota; class Actinomycetes; order Mycobacteriales; family Nocardiaceae; genus Rhodococcus; species Rhodococcus sp. 852002-51564_SCH6189132-a. The sequence continues at coordinate 51,542 of NZ_LZMJ01000061.1, read as the reverse complement.
CGTGCTGGCGGGTTCCTCCGTTGCGGGGGTCTCGAAGGCGACGTCGCCGCGCGGGGTGGCCTGGCACGCGAGGACGAATCCGGCCGCGAGTTCGTCGGCGGTGAGCGTCTCCTCCGGCGAGTTCCGATGATCGAGTTCGCCGTCGAGGACCTTGATCTTGCAGGTGCCGCAGGTTCCCTGGTTGCAGGAGTTGGGCATCCAGTTGCCGTTGCGCAGGAACGCTTCCAGCACCGTCCGACCGGGTTCGCAGGGAACGACGCCGGTGCCCGCGGTGAGTGTGTACGGCATGGTCAGATCTCCCACCGGGCGTGCAGGGTCTTCGGGCCGCGGAAACCCCAACCCCAGAATTCGACGTCCTCGGAAGTGTCCCGCTCGAGATTGGGGATGGTCTCGAGCAGTTCTTCGAGACCGATGCGGCTCACGTTGTTCGCGAAGTAGATTCCCGCGCAGGCATGCTTGCCGGCACCGAAGGCGAGGTGGGGGAGCGGCGGGCGGGTCAGGTCGTAGCGGCTGGGGGCGTCGAACACGTCGATGTCGTGGTTCGCCGACCCGTAGGACAGCATGACCACCGACCCTTCACTGATCTCGATTCCTGATACGACGGTGTCGCGCTTGGCGATACGTGCGGTGCCGGACCAGATCGGGGCGGTCCAGCGCATCCCTTCGGCGATCGCGCGGGGGATGAGTCCCGGTTCGTCCACCACGGCTTCGAACTGATCGGGGCGGGTGAACAGGCCTGCCAGGGTGGAACTCATGGCGTGTCCCGGTTCCTGCATGGCGCCGAGGAGGAAGACGTACAGCGTCGGGTAGATGTAGTCGCGGTCCCGCGTCTGCCCTTCGGGCATCCCGTCGTGCAGCCAGTGCGAGATGGCGCTGTCGTCGGGATGCTCGATCCAGTGGTCGATCAGCGGGTCGACGACGGAACGGATCTCCTCCTTGGCGCGGTCGCCCTCGTCGAAACGTTCCTGGTTCAGAAAGTTTCCGTCCTCGTCCATCGCTGCGTTGGTGAACGAATCCGACAGTTTGTGGAACCATTCGCGCAGTTTGTCCGAACTGACGTCCTTCAGTCCGAGGAGATCTCCGAGCGACCGCACACTCACCGGCTCGCAGAACTGGGCGACGAGATCGGCCCTGCCGTCGGACTCGAACGCCTCGACGTAGCGTCGTGCGATCGGGCGGACGAGATCCTCGATCCAGCGGTCCACCTCGGCGGGCTGGAGGGCGGGTTCGACCATCGACCGCAGGTCGCGGTGGATGTCGTCGTTGACGCCGATGATCGCGGGATGACCGAAGGTGCGGCCACCGGCGGGGGTGATGATGCCGTCGAAGTCGTCGCCGGCCGCGACCGCACGGCACGCTTCGGTCGTGGACGCTACGTAGGCACCGAGGACGGGCACGAAGGCGACCGGAGCTTCGGCGCGCAAGCGCTCGTAGACCGGGTACGGATTGCGCTCGAGTTCTTCCATGGTGATCTCGTCGAGCCACGAAAGGGTGCTGGTCATCGGTGTACCTCCGGGTCGGGAGCCGTCCGGCGACGGCCGGGCCGTTGTTGACGTGGCCAGGACCATACGAGTCGGCCGACGGGCCGGTCGATGCACATTGCGCGGTCCCTGGACGAATCACGCGACTATGTGATCCAGGTCTCGGAAGCGGTTAGTCTCGAAGGCGTGAGTGTGCCCGAGATCGAGGACTGGGACGACGCCTCGCGCGTCGTGGCGGACGTGTACTTCCCGCACCGATTGACGGACCTCGGAAAGGTGGATCGTCCTGAGCTCGAATTGGTCTCGGCCGATCTCGGGGGTGTCACGATCGGTCGGATGGGCTGGGGAGCGGACGTCGCGATCGAATGCGAGTATCCGGGCGCCTACGAGGTGAACATACCGCTGAGCGGGCGGCTCGAATCGCGGGGGCGCTCGGGCACCGTCGTCTCCGAACCCGGCTCGGCGACAGTCTTCCGCGCGGACACCCCGTCGCTCATCACACGGTGGGACGCCGAATGTTCGGTCCTCGGAATCAAGTTCGATCGAGAACATCTCGAACGCGAAGCGGACCGCATTCTCGGTGGTCCGTTGCGGTCGCGCCTCGAACTTCCCGACCGCCTCGATCTGCGGGGGTCAGTGCAGGAATGGCACCGTCTCGTGGCAGCGCTGAGCGAGCAGCTCGCCGGGCCGACCCGGGTGCTCACGAATCCTCTCGTGTCGGCCCAGCTCGGCGGTGCGGTCACCACGGCCTTCGTCCTGGCGGTCGCGCCGGCCGACGAAATGTCACCGGCACCCCGCCCGGGCATGGTCCGGCGGGTGTTGAATGCTCTGCAGGAGGATCCGGGTCGTGTCTGGACGGCAGCCGACATGGCGGAGATCGCCGGAACCAGTGTGCGCAGGTTGCAGGAGGCGTTCTCCGAGTACGTGGGCAGCAGTCCGTCCGCGTGTCTGCGCGACATCCGGCTCGATCGCGCCCACGCGGATCTTACTGCCGGGGGAATCACCGTGGCAGATGTGGCTTTCCGGTGGGGTTTCGGCCATCCGGGGCGTTTCGCCGCCGCCTTCAGGAAGCGGTACGGCGTCACCCCTACGGAAGTCCTGCGGGGCTGAACGCATGCGGATTCGGACGCACGTATGCGGGTGACGACCTCGTGGTCGTCACCCGCTCGCGCGTCCTCCCGGACGGCTCAGCCGAACCAGAGGATGGGTGTGGGCCGATCGAACGAAAGCTCAGGGTAGTCGTCGTCCGCGACCGGCGTCCGCAGCCGCCGCTCGACGTAGTCCAGACCGTTGCTGCGCATGTATTCGATGCAGGACACCGTGTACCCGACGGAGTCCGTGCGCGTACTGACGATGGGGCGGAACAGATTCGGGAAGCCGTGCACCGTCAGGGCATCGCGCTCGAGCGCGGCGCCGTCTCGGCCCTGCAGTGTGAGGCCGCCGTGCCCGTCTACGACGAACTTCGCTCGGCCGACGACGGTGCCGCCGATGAGGATCTCCCACCGATGGTCGATGTCGTCGTAGCGGACGGCGCTCGCGGTGCCGATCTCGTGGACCGCCAGCCGTAGTTCGTCGCGCAACCGGGCCGAGACCCGCTGGGAGGCGAAGGAGCGTCCGAGGACCACTGCGTCGAATTCCGGTGCAGGGGGATGGGACACGGAGGTCGAAGCGGTCGTGGTCATCTCGGACGCTCCTTCGCGGTGGGTGGATGTTGGGGGCCGCGCGCGGACGGGCAGGAGAACGGAGATCATCCGCCCGCGCGCGGGAGTCGGTTACTTGTAGAACGCGCTGACGTCGGAGTTGCCGATCAGGTCGGGCACGGTCCAGCCGTCGAGGTCGTACTCACTCATGAACTGCTCCGCGAAGCCCTTCATGGAGGCGACGTCACCGCGGCTCTCGGCGGCGAACAGCAGCTCGGCCTTGACGTTCTCGTGGTTGCCGGCATAGTTCCGTTCGTACAGTTCGTGGCGGCCACCGAACTCGGAGCCGATCGAATCCCACAGTGCCTTCATGACCTTCACGCGGTCGACCGCCTGGATGCCGTCGGAGCCGCGGACATACTTGTCGAGGTAAGGACGCACGTCCGGGTTCTTGAAGTCGGCGGCGGACGAGGGCAGGTAGATCAGGCCCGAGGCGACGTCCTGCTCGATGATCTCCTTGATGCGCGGGTAGCCCTGCATCGCGAACATGCGGTAGGTGAGGCCGTATTCGAGCTTGGGGATTACGGTGCCGTCGATCCACGGCTCCGGGTTGTTCACCATGGAGTCGGTGAGCGACCAGAACAGGTTGCGCCAGCCGATGACCTCACCGACACGGGTCTGCACGCCGCGGAATCCGCCGGCGCCGGTGGCGTCGAGAGCCTTCATGAGGAGACCGGCGATGAAGTCGAGTTTGACCGCGAGTCGCGTGCAGCCCTGCAGCGTGAAGCGCTGGAGGAAGCCGGAGCCGCCGAGGAAGTTGTTGATCTTCTCGACGTCCCCGTACATGAAGACGTTCTCCCAGGGCACGAGCACCTTGTCGAAGATGAAGATCGCGTCGTTCTCGTCCATCCGCGAGGAGATCGGGTAGTCGAACGGGGAGCCGACGATGTTCGCGTTCTGAGAGTAGGAGGCGCGCGAGATGAGCTTGATGCCGGGTGCGTCCATCGGCACCGTGCAGATCAGCGCGAATTCCTTCTTCTTGATCGGCAGACCGTAGTGAGCGATGAAGTTGTAGTTCGTGATGGCCGAGCCGGTCGCGACGACCTTGGCGCCGGAGACGATGAGGCCTGCGTCGGTCTCCTTCTCGACCTTCATGAACACGTCGCCGACCTGGTCCGGCGGTAGCTGACGGTCGACCGGCGGATTGATGATCGCGTGGTTCCAGTACAGGACCTTCTCCTGCGACTCGCGGTACCAGCGCTTCGCGTTGTCCTGGAAGGGCGAGTAGAACTCGTCGTTCGCGCCGAGCGTGCCGAGGAAGGACGCCTTGTAGTCGGGGCTGCGGCCCATCCAGCCGTAGGTCAGCCGTGCCCAGGTGGCGATGGCGTCGCGGTCGGCCCGCAGGTCGTCGGCGGACTTCGGGGTGCGGAAGAACGGCATGGTCACGCCGCCGTTGCCGGTGTCGGTGGGGGCGGTGAGGGTGTTGACGTGCTCACCGGTGTGGAGGGCGTCGTAGAGGCGCGCCGTCATCCGGATCGAGTTGCGGAAGGCCGGATGGTTGGTGAAGTCCTTGACTCGCTCACCGTGCAGGTAGATCTCGCGACCGTCGTCGATGGAGGCGATGTACTCGTCGCCGGTCATGGGGCGGGAGGCGAAGTTCTTCTGCTGGTTGGCCGGGGAGTCCGCGGCGACGTTCACCTTGGAACGATCGAGGGTCTCCGAGGGCCGGGGTTCGGTGGTGGTCATGGGATTTCTCCTTGTCCGGGGGAGTGGAAGATGTTCAGGCGTGGGCTGCGGCGAGGTGGAACGGCACGAAGCGGGTCTGCGAGTCGAACCATCCGCTGTGCGGATCGTCGAGCGAGCCGTTCCACGCGGTGGACGTGCTCGGGGCGCCGAGATCATGGAAAGTGCTGCGGTAGAACAGGAGCGGGTCGACCGTCTCGTCGAAGGTGGCGTCGACGATCTCGCCGATGTAGATGATGTGGTCGCCGCCGTCGTATTCGCGCCAGGGCGTGCACGACAGTGTCGCGGCGGTGCCGGCGAGGATCGGGGCGGTGGGGCCCTGCTCCCAGACCGGCTCGGGCGACTGGGGGCGTCCTGCGAAGTGCAGTGCAGTGTCGAGCTGGTTTGCGGCGAGGATGTTGACCGCGAACGGCGCGTCGGACAGGAACCGGCAGGCCTTGGAGGTGCGGGTCAGGGTGACCTGGCACAGGCGGGGCTCGAGCGAGACGGCGGTGAAGGCGGTGACGGTCGCGCCGTGGGGCTCTCCGTCGCTGTTCGCGCAGGTGATGACGGTGACGCCGCTGGCGAACTGTCCGAAGATATTGCGGAGTGTGCGCTGATCCATGTCTGCGTCCTCCTGTCCGGTGCGGGTTGTGGTGGACTTCGATTCGATGTGACACAGACCATATGGACGTCGTGGAACTTGTGCGATCCAGTGAGCGCGGTCACTATCCACCTAGCGCGGTGAGTGGGCCGAAGGGCCCTGTTTGCCTGGGGCCGTGTTCCGCATCACACTGGATCGCACGCGCTCGAACCACACGGATGCGCAGGTCGGAGCGCCGACGACGAGCTGGAAACGAAGGTGAGGGGCCGATGGCAATGGAGCCGACTTCGGGGCCGGTCGATTGGGAAGGGGTGGAAGAGGCTGTCTCGAATGCCTATTTCGAGCACGAACTGACGCCGCTCGACGACGTCGCGCCCTCGCTCCGGCTCCGCACACTGCCGCTCGGGCCGATCCGTCTCACGCGCATCGGCTGGGGAGCGGCGGTGTCGATCCGCAGCGAACATCCCGGGGCGTACGCGGTGAACATTCCGATCGCCGGTCGGATCGCCGCCGGCAACGGGTTGGTGTCGGAGGTCGGGCACGCCGCCGTCTTCCGTCCCGACACCGCAGCTCCGGAACAGAAGTGGACGAACGACTGCGAGATCGTCGGGATCAAGCTCGAACGCGACTATCTACAGCGCGAGATGTGGCGCATCCTCGCCCGTCCCGACCTGCAGCTCCCGAATCGGGTGGATCTGACGACGCAGGCGGGCCAGAGCTGGATGACGCTGTTGCGCTCGGTCGTGGAACAGCTCAAGATGGACGAATCGCTCTGGCGGAATCCGCTTGTCTCGGAGCAGTTGTCGGGTGCTCTGACGACCTCGTTCATCCTCGCGGTCATGCCGGAGGACGCGGATCCGACCGGCGGGGCGCGCCCGCGCATCATCAAGCGTGTCCTCGACCGGTTGCACGAGGATCCCGCCTCGGCGTGGACCACCGCCGAGATGGCCGAGGTGGCCGGGGTCAGCGTGCGGCGCCTGCAGGAGGGGTTCCGCGAATATCTCGGGGTGTGCCCGCGCGACTATCTGCTCGACCTGCGCCTCGAGCGCATCCACGAGGAACTCGCGGTGGGCGATGCGGCGGAACTGTCGGTCACCGATGTGGCTCTGAAGTGGGGTATCACCCATACCGGCCGGTTCGCGGCGGCCTACAAGCGTAAGTATGGGGTGGCACCGTCGGTCACGCTGCGTGGGTGATCGAGGGCCGTCAGTCGTGGTGGTAGCCGAGCTCGCTGCTGAGCCTTTCGGCGCAGTTCACGACCCTTTTCGTAGCGAGATCGCAGAACGAGTCGAGGGTGTGCCGACCGGTCGACGTCGAGCACGCGAGCACTCCCACGGCATAGCCGGAGGGGTCGAAGACGGGAGCGGCGATCGTGATGAGCCCTTCCTCGAGTTCGGCGGAGGTGATCGCGTAGCCGCGGTTGCGCACGTGGGCCAGTTCGGCACGCAGGTCGTCGGGGTTGTCGATCGTCGCGCTCGTGAATCGTACGAACTCGGTTTCCTCGAGCACGCGATCGACGATGTCGCGTGGTGACCAGGCCAGCAGCGCCCGACCCATCGACGTCGCGTAGGCGGGGACGCGGGTGCCGACGGAGACGTTGATGCTCATGATCCGGCGGACCGGGACGCGTGCGGCGTAGACGACCTCGGTGCCGTCGAGTACGCCGAGGGATGCGGATTCGTTGGCGTGCTCGGCGATCTCGACGAGTTTCGGCAATGCCGAGTCCACGAGAGTGTGGGATTCGGTGTAGTGCCGGCCGATACTGAGCACGCGTGGAGTGAGCGACCATCTCGTGCCGTGCGAGGTGACGTAGCCGAGTTTCTGCAGGGTCAGCAGGATCCGGCGGACCGCGGGTCGCGACAGGTCGGTCTTGGCGGCCAGCTCGGCCAGGCTGGGGTTCGGGTCCTTGTCGTCGAAGGCGTGCAATACCGCGAAACCACGTTCGATGCTCTGGATGAAGTCTCGATCGTTGCTAGGGCCATTACCTAGGTCGATGCTCGGCATCCTGCCTCCTACCTGCGTACTTGTTGATACTGCCCGATCCGGTGTTGACAAGCTGTGTGACACCACGCACAGTATGTGATGTACGCACTGCGATACACAAGTACGCACAGCGTACTGACCGGTGATCACCGCAGCCCCTGTGTCGCACCGGCCCCACACTTCCGATAGTTCAGTCCCCACGAGGAGAGCCATGACCACCATGGAGAACCCCACCGCCCACGGGTCCGGCAACGCTGCGACCGACAAGTTCAAGTCCGAGCGGGTCACGTCCGACACCTCGGTCGAGCGTGCGTCGGCGATCTACCAGGACGTGATCGGGGCTTTCGCCGACATCATCCAGAAGCACCAGGTGACCTACGACGAGTACCGGGTGCTCAAGCAGTGGCTCATCGACGTGGGTGAATACGGCGAGTGGCCGCTGTGGCTGGACGTCTTCCTCGAGCACGAGATCGAGAAGGTGCACTACAACCGCAAGGGCTTCACCGGCACCAAGGGCTCCATCGAAGGCCCCTACTACGTCCCGGACAGCCCGAAGCTCCCGGCCAAGTGCACGATGCCGATGCGCGAGAAGGACAAGGTCGCGCCGCCGCTGGTCTTCAAGGGCCAGGTCACCGACCTCGAGGGCAACGGCCTGCATGGCGCCACCGTCGAGCTGTGGCACGCCGACGAAGAGGGCTTCTACTCGCAGTTCGCCCCCGGTATCCCCGAGTGGAACCTGCGCGGCACCGTCGAGGTCGACGAGAACGGCAACTTCGAGATCACCACGCTCAAGCCGGCTCCCTACAAGATCCCGGCCGACGGACCGACCGGCTGGTTCATCAACTCCTACGGCGGACACCCCTGGCGTCCGGCCCACCTGCACCTCATGGTGAAGGCTCCCGGCAAGCGCGCCATCACCACCCAGCTGTACTTCAAGGGCGGCGAGTGGGTCGAGGACGACGTCGCCACGGCCGTCAAGCCCGAGCTCATCCTGGATCCGCAGCCCAACGCCGACGGCATCGACGAAGTGACCTACAACTTCGTACTCGACCCCGAAGCGTGATCCGCACCGCGGAAACCGCCCGATCCGGCCCCCGCGCGCGAGTCGGTTCTGCGTAACGAATGCCGGTGCCCCACTGGGGTACCGGCATTCGTGCTGAATGCAGGGTCGACGTATTCCCCGTCACACCCCGATCCGATTGTGAGCAATTCCGATGTCCGACCCCGATCTGAAGATCGCCTCCGTCACCACGACGATCATCGATGTACCGCTGATCCGACCCCACAAGTTCGCCACCACCACCGCCGAAGCGCAGCCGATCCTGCTCGTCGCGGTGACCACCGAGGGCGGCGTCACCGGTTACGGTGAAGGCGTCGTGCCGGGCGGGCCGTGGTGGGGCGGCGAATCGGTCGAGACGATGCAGCAGATCGTCGATCGCTACATCGGGCCCTACATCATCGGACGCGGAGTCGACGAGATCAGTGGCGTCATGGTCGATATCGAGCGCATCGTCGCCAACGCGCGATTCGCGAAGGCCGCCGTCGACGTCGCGATGCACGACGCGTGGGGACGCGCGCTGGGTGTGCCGGTCGCGTCGCTGCTCGGCGGTGCCTTCCGGACCGGCGTCGACGTGCGGTGGGCGCTCGGCGCCGCGCCGCTCGAAGAGATCGTCGAGGAGGTCACCCACAAGCGTGAGCAGCGCCTGAACTACTCCTTCAAGCTCAAGATGGGTGCGCTCGACCCGGCAGTCGACACCGATCGTGTCGTCAAGATCGTCGAGGCGTTCGGCGGCGAGGTCGGATTCAGCATCGACGTCAACGCCCGCTGGGACCGTTTCACCGCGCTGCGCCACGTCCCGCAGCTCGTCGACGGTGGAGTCGAGCTCATCGAACAGCCCACTCCCGCAGATCAACTCGACGTGCTCGCCGAGATCAACCGACGCGTCTCGGCGCCGGTGATGGCCGACGAGTCCGTGCAGACCCCGCACGACGCGTACGAGGTGGCCAAGCTCGGCGCCGCCGACGTCGTCGCGCTCAAGACCACCAAGTGCGGCGGACTGCAGCGCAGCAAGCAGGTCGTCGCCGTCGCGAAGGCGGCCGGCCTGCGGTGCCACGGTGCGACCTCCATCGAAGGCCCCATCGGGACCGCCGCGTCCGTCCACTTCGCCTGCGCCGAACCGGGGATCGACTACGGCACCGAACTGTTCGGTCCGCAGTTGTTCGCCGTCGAACTGCTGCAGGAGCCGCTCGACTACTCCGAGGGCCAGGTGCACCTGCCCGAGGGGCCGGGACTCGGCGTCGAACTCGACATGGACGTCGTGAAGAAGTACGCGCGTTCCTGATTCGCGCTCTCGTCAGAACAGAAGAAGGAGAAACATCATGGCACTGTTCCACGTTCGGATGGACGTCGACATCCCCCGCGATCTGGACCCCGACGTGCGCGCCGAGACCGTCGCGAAGGAGAAGGCCTACAGCCAGGATCTCCAGCGCCAGGGCAAGTGGCGGGAGATCTGGCGGATCGTCGGCCAGTACAGCAACATCTCGATCTTCGACGTCGAGTCGGCCGACGAATTGCACGAGATCCTGTGGAACCTGCCGTTGTTCCCCTACATGAACATCGAGGTCATGCCGCTGACGAAGCACGGCTCCGACATCAAGTGACCCTCGGCGCAGGCGAGTGGCTCATACTCGGGTTATGAGCCTGCCACTGCGCGACGTCTACGCCGAGCCGACCCTCGCCGACCTGATGCCTTCGGTGCTCTCGTCCGCGGGGGTCGCCGGTGAGACCAACCGACTCGATCTCACTCCCGTCGATCACACCGTCGTCCTACTCGTCGACGGGATGGGATGGGAGCTGCTGCAGCGCAACGCGAAAGCCGCTCCGTACCTGACGCAGGTGCCGGGGAGACCGATGCGTGCCGGCTTCCCGACGACCACCGCCGTCAGCCTCGCTTCCCTCGGGACGGGGCTGCCGTCCGGCCTCCACGGCATCACCGGTTACCAGTCGTACGTCGACGAGATCGAGGCCCCGGTCAACTGGCTCCGCTGGACCCTCGCCGGAACCGCGATCGACCAGCGCGACGATCTTGTACCCGAGACCGTGCAGCCCCACCCGACGGTGTTCGAACGCGGCCGCGAGGCGGGCCTGACCGTCACCACCGTCGTGCCGAATGCCTTCGAGGGCAGCGGCCTCACCCGGGCCGTGCTGCGCGGCGGCAACTTCGTCGGGGTCTCCGCCTACGGCGATCTGCTCGCCCAGGTCGTCGCCGCGGTGAGCGCCGGCGACCGCAGCCTCGTCTACTGCTACATCGGCGAGGTCGACACCCTCGGACACGTCTACGGACCGGAGTCCGCGGCGTGGCTCGCGCAACTCACGGTGGTCGATCGTTTCGTCGAGCAACTCGCCGACGCGCTGCCGACCGGCACCCGCCTGCTCGTCACCGCCGATCACGGCATGGTCGACGCCTCGCGGGGTCGCCGCATCGACTTCGACCACACCCCGGGTCTCGGTGAGGACGTCACCGTCATCGCCGGGGAACCGCGGTGCCGCCACATCTACACCTACCACGTCGACCGGGTCCTCGAACGCTGGCGCAACGAACTCGGCGACCACGCGTGGGTCGGCACCCGCGACGACGCGTTCGCGGCGTGCCTGTTCGGATCCGATCCCGATCCGGCGCTGGCCAAACGGATCGGCGACATCGTGGCCGTCGGACGCGGCGAATCGACGGTGATCCGCAGCGACGGCGAGCAGGTCATGTCGAACCTTCCCGGGCAGCACGGGGCGTTGACCGACGAGGAACTGCTCGTGCCGCTGCTGCGGATCGGGTGACGCGTTCGAGGTCCGGGGCCGCCGGGTGTCGGAACTCTCGATGCCCGAGACGTATCGGTCACATAGTGTGTGCACATGCGTACCGATGCGGTGACCTGGCACGACCGCAGCAGTAGGGTCGCGCTGATCCTCCTGTGGGTGGTCCGGATCCTCTTCAAGCCGATTCTGAGTCTCTGGCCGAGCAACGACTTCGGCATCGCCGTGCTCGGCCGGCTGTCGTGGGTGGTCGACAGGATCACGCCCACGCCGCGCGCCGTGCACGTCACGCAGACCGAACTCGGCGGAGTGCCCGGTGAGCGGATCATCTCCCCGAAGCCGGTCGACGATCCGCTCGACGACGCCACCATCCTCTACTTCCACGGCGGCGGCTTCATCTTCTGCGGCCCGTCCACCCACCGTCAGCTGTGCGTGCAGCTCGCGCTCGATTCCGGTGCCCCGGTGTACTCGATGGACTACCGGCAGGTGCCCGCGGTGCCGATCGCAGGTTCGGTGCAGGACGCGATGAACGCGTACACCGCTCTGCTCGAGGTGGCCGACGATCCCACGCGCATCGTCGTCGGCGGCGACTCGGCCGGCGGTTATCTCGCGGCGAAGGTCGCCGAACTCGCCGCGCGTCGCGGCATCCAGCGACCGGCCGCGGTGATCGGGTACTCGCCGCTGCTCAACCTCGACCTAGACAAGCACGACCCGAAGTACATGGCGAGGGACGCCTACCTGCCCATCAAGGCACTCGGGAAGATCAGTCCGCGCTGGTTCGCCGGGGAAGAGGCGATCGAGGGCGAGACGAACCCTGTCGACGCCGATCCGGCGCTGTTCCCTCCCATGTTCATGTGCGCCGCCGAATACGAGCTGACCAGGCCGGACGTGGAGATCATGACCGAACGACTCGCGTCGGCGGGACGCACCGTGGAGACACATCTGTGGCGCGGGCAGATCCACGCGTGGCCGGTCCTGGCCCGCGCGATCCCCGAAGCCATGGAACTGATCGGGCTCAGCACCCGGTTCGCGCGACGCGCGATCGTCGCAGTGGACGACGCCGCCTGAACGCTCACAGGTTGGTGTCGGGCGGCTCCGGGCTCTCGGGCAGTCCGGCGCCGTGGCCGTCCCCGTCGCGCGGCGGACAGTTCCCGCCGACGGCGTAGGACGTCATCGACAGCGATCCGTATTCGACACCGTCGACGAGGGTCTCCGGTTGCTCCCCGGACTCGGCGGCCAGACCCGCGACGTACAGCAACGGCAGGAAATGATCGGGGGTCGGCACCGCGTGGCGGTAATCGGGGTGCTCACCCAGCGCCGCGGCGTCACCGGGACGGTCGCGCAGAACGGCGAAGGCATCCTCGTCGAATCGGTGCGCCCAGTCGAACCCCGCGCCCGGGCGTCGCGGATCCATCGTGCCGAGGTTGTGGACGACGTTGCCGCTCGCGACGATCAACACCCCGCGATCGCGGAGTCCGGCGAGACGGGCTCCGAGTTCGACGTGATAGTCGAGCGGCTTGTAGGCGTTGAGGCTGAGCTGCACCACCGGGACATCCGCCTCCGGGAAGGCGTGGGTGAGCACCGACCAGGTGCCGTGGTCGATACCCCACGAGTCGACGTCGGCACCCACCCACGTCGGGTGGACGAGGTCGGCGATCTCCTCCGCCAGTTCCGGAGCACCGGGCGCCGGATACTCGACGTCGAACAACTCCTGCGGGAACCCGAAGAAGTCGTGGATCGTGCGCGGCGACCGCATCGCGGTCACCGCGGTGGCGTTGATGAACCAGTGGGCGGAGATCGCCAGGATCGCGCGGGGCGTCGGCACGGATCGCCCGAACGCCGCCCAGGCCTGCGTGTACCGATTCGATTCGAGCGCGTTGAGCGGACTGCCGTGGCCGACGAACGCGACCGGCATGCGTGACGACACGCCCTCTCCTTCCGGTTGTCGAGCCTCAGTTGTCGAGTCGTGTCTTCAACCAGGCCGTCAGGTCGTCGAGCACGCGGTCCTTCTCCGGCTCGTTGAACACCTCGTGGTACAGCCCGTCGTACAACTTCAGCGTCAAGTCCTTCGAACCCGCACGGTCGGCGATGAGCTGCGACCCGGCGGGATCGGCGAGCGCGTCGGCGGTTCCGTGCATGACGAGCAACGGCAGCCTCAGGTTCGGGAGGCGCCGCTCGAGGCTCTGCTCGTTGAGCACCAGCACCCGCGCGAGTCCGGCGGGCACGAGACCGTGGTGCACGAGCGGATCGGCGTCGTACGCCGCGACCACCGCGGGATCGCGCGAGACCGCTTTGCTGTCGAACTGCTGCACCGGCACACCCGGCAGGAAACGCCCGATCAGCTTGCCGATCTCCACGACCGGCTTCGGTGTGCCCGACGTGACGATCACCGCCGGCCCCGACAACACGAGCGCGTCGAGCCGGTCTTGATGGTCGAGCGCGTAGGCCAGAGCGATCGCACCGCCCATCGAGTGACCGAGCATGAAGACCGGCAGGCCGGGATGCGCATGGGTCGCCAGATCGATCAGGCTGTCCAGGTCGTCGGTGAACTCGCGCATCTCCCGGGCGCCCACACGCTTGCCGCCCGACCGTCCGTGACCGCGGTGGTCGGGGGCGTACACGACGAGGCCGAGATCGGTGAGCCGCGCGACGACGTGGTCGTAGCGACGTGCGTGCTCACCCAGCCCGTGGCTGAGGATCAGCACGCCGGTAGGGGCCTCCGGCAACCACACGTCGTACACGATCGGGATCGCGCCGACGCCGGTGAACGACGATTCGGTGTGCTCCATGAGCGCCTCCTGCGGCCTCGTCGACAGATGTTCCTCGCATCTTCGCACGAGTACCGGCTCGGAGGCTTGTGTCCGGCCGGAGACAGAGGCACGCTCGAAAGAAGGGGGTGCGACCAAGGAGACCTGTGATGGAAACCGAGATCACCGAGATCGCTCCGGATGTCTACCGCGTGTCCACATTTCTCGACGCGGCGAACCTGACGATGAACCAGTTCCTCGTGGACGGTGACGAGCCTCTGCTGTTCCATACCGGATATCGGGCGTTGTTCCCGTCGGTGTCGGAGGCGATAGCACGGTTGATACCGCTGGATCGGTTGCGGTGGATCACCTTCGGGCACGTCGAGGCCGACGAGTGCGGATCGATGAACTCCTGGCTCGAAGTGGCGCCGGCGGCGGAGGTCGCCCACGGTGCGATGGGTTGTTTCGTCCAGGTCGCCGATCTTGCGGATCGTCCACCGCATCCCCTGCAGGACGGGGACGTCCTGGCCACCGGGCGCCGTCGGGTGCGGCACATCGACACCCCGCACGTTCCACACGGATGGGATGCAGGTCTGATGTTCGAGGAAACGACATCCACCCTGTTGTGCGGTGATCTGTTCACGGCGTTCGGTAGATATCCGGCACGGACGACGAGCGAGATCGTCGGCCCCGCTCTGCAGGCGGAGGACCTGGGTCGCGCGACGTGCCTGACCCCCGAACTCGGACCCACCATCCGCGCACTCGCGGACCTGCACCCGAGCACTCTCGCACCCATGCACGCCCCGGCCTACGAGGGTGATTGCGCCGCGACCCTCGAGGAACTTGCTGCGGCATACGAGGAACGGTTCGCCGCCGAGGCGGACGTGCGCCGTGGCCGAGGACCGAAATCCGATTGACGGTGCTCGGGCGCTCGGTACCCTGGAGATCATGATCCAGGCGCTCTACTTCCACTGACGACACCCCCTCCGCGGCTCGGGACGTCCTCCGAGGTCGCGGTTCGAGCCGTACCCGAATACGGCCGAGCGTCCGGCCGTTCGTCAGCGAGCGCATCCTCCCACCCGTGATCCGGGGACGAGTGCGCCTCCGCACGGAGGAAACCACATGACCATCAGCATCACCATGCCCCGGCGCTCTCGCGCCCAACTCGGCGCCGTCGACGTCCACCTCGCCCGCGACGGTCATCCCGTCCTGCGCGGCGTCGACCTCGCGGTCACGCCGGGCTCCCGGCTGGGCGTCGTCGGGGAGAACGGGCGCGGCAAGTCCACGCTGCTGCACGTCCTCGCCGGCCGCCTCGAACCGGACTCGGGGACGGTGCGTCGGTTCGGCTCGTTCGGTATCGCCGAGCAGGAGATGACCGTCGCCGAGGGGCGCACCGTCGGCGATCTCGTCGACATCGAGCTGGCGCACGTCCGCGCCGCGCTGCGGGCGCTCGACGAGAGCACCGCAGCACTCGCCGACGAACGTCCGGGCGCCGCCGACGCGTACGCCGACGCCCTCGAGATCGCCGAGCAACTCGACGCGTGGGACGCCGACCGTCGCGTCGACACCGCCCTCGAAGCGCTCGGCGCCGTCACCGACCGCTCGCGACCGCTGGCGGAGATGTCGGTCGGGCAGCGCTACCGCGTGCGCCTGGCCGCACTGCTCGGCGCCGAACACGATTTCCTGTTGCTCGACGAGCCGACCAACCATCTCGACGCATCGGGGCTCGACTATCTCACCGAACGCCTGCAGCAGACCCGCAGCGGCGTGGTCCTCGTCAGCCACGACCGCGCCCTGTTGACCGATGTCGCCACGTCGATCCTCGACCTGAACCCGAGCCGCGACGGTCGTCCCCGCCTGTACGGCGGGGGATACGCCGGCTTCCGGACGGGACGCGAGGCCGAATATGCCCGTTGGGTGAGCGAATACGCCCGTGAGCAGGCCGAGCGGGCCCGGCTGGAATCGGACCTCGAGTCCGCGCAGGATCGGCTCGTCACCGGCTGGCGGCCGGAGAAGGGCACCGGCAAGCACCAGCGTGCCACCCGCGCGCCGGCGCTCGTGCAGTCGGTGCACCGCCGTCAGGAAGCGCTGGACGACCATGCCGTGGCGGTACCGGTACCGCCGCTGCAGTTCTCCATGCCTGCGCTCGGCGCGGAGGCCGACGGGATCGACCCGGACACACCCTTGGTGCGCGTCGAGGACGTCATGGTGCGCGGCCGACTCGACCGTCCGGTCGATCTGGCCGTCCTCGCCGGTTCGCGGCTCGTCATCACCGGACCCAACGGCGCCGGCAAGTCGACGCTGCTCGCGGTCCTGGCCGGCGAGGTCGAACCGACGGCGGGAACCCGCGAGAGTGATCCCGTCGTACGGATCGGCCGGCTCGCCCAGGAGTCGCCGGCACCGTCGGCGGCGCGGGTGCAGCAGGTCTACGACGCGCACGTCGGCGAACTGATCGTCGCCGGCCTCGTCCCCGACCAGGGAGCCGTCGATCTCGACGAACTCGGACTGTTCACCGAACGTGACCTCGGCAAGCGGGTCCGAGACCTGTCGATGGGCCAGCAACGACGCCTCGACCTGGCGATGGTTCTCGCCGCGCGACCGCACGTGCTGCTGCTCGACGAGCCCACCAACCACCTGTCGATCACGTTGGTCGACGAACTGACCGACGCCCTGGGGGCGACCGACGCCGCGGTCGCCGTGGCCACCCACGACCGGCAGATGCGACGCGACATCGCCCACTGGCCGCATCTGGCGCTGGGGCTCGCCCCGAAGGAATGCACCCGGAAGGGGCCGAAGCCATGAGAGTCCGGGTGCCGCGGAGTTGTTCGCCGCAGGGGCCACCGGATCGACGCGCGAAGTGGTCATCGGAGCGCGGAATTACGCGCTCTGATGACCACTTCGCGCTCCGATTCCCGGGCGTCGGTCAGCTCCGCGACTCCGTGGAGACGGCAGGCGCCGGCTCGGACGAGGCGTCCGCCGAGCGCGCCGGGCGCAGCGCGAACAGTGCCACCGCGGCGAGCACGACTACGCCGGCCACTCCGAAGTAGAGCTGTTCGGGCGTCCTCCCGCATCGAGGAGCACACCGGCCGCGGTCGGTGCGAGGATGGCGCCTGCTCGGCCGATGCCGATGGCAGAACCGACGCCGGATGGAGCACGAGGGTCTCGTCGAGGGCGAACAGGTGCGCTGGGGTCCCAACAGCACCAAGACCCGGTACTCGATCACCGGGGAGGGCATCCGGGCCTTCCGCGAATGGATGTCCACCCCGCTGGACTACGCCCCGGTGCGCGACGCCGCCCACACCGTTTCGCGCTCCGACGTGTGCGATCGGATCACGGCGTGCTGTCCGTCGGCGGCACGATCGAATGGGCGAGCGCCCGCATGAGGAACTCGAGTTCGGGATTGGGCGTCGCGTTGCTCCGCACCACCCCGCACACCGGAACCTGCAGCCGGTGGTGGATCTCGCGCATGAACTTCAGCCCCTTGCGGGGTGTGTCGGCCGCGGTGCCGGCGTAGAGCACGGTCCACGCCCTCGGGTTGGTGAGCACCTCGAGAGTCGCGGTGTGGTCGCTCGCGATCGGAGGTCCGAGGCGCACGCGACGACCGACCTCGACGAAGGCGTCCTCGACCACGCGGTGCAACAGCACCTGGCTGCCGCGCGGCGGCAGCAGCAGCGGGTAGTGGGCGAGGTCGCCGAGATCGACGGTGGAGAACGCCGACAGCGGGTGCTCGCTCGACGTGACGATGACGAGCTCTTCGATGCCGAGACGGATCGCCTCGAGCCCCGGGCGGTCGACGTCGCCGCGGATGAGCGCGAGATCGGCATCCCCGGACGCGACGGCGTTGACGCGGTCGGTGAAGTCCTTGATGACGAACTCCACGTCGATCTTGGGGTGACGTTCGCGGACGCTGGAGATGGCGTCGAGGCTCTGCGCCGCGAAGCTCATGTTCGCCGTGATGCGGATGCTCTCCCGCGGTTCGTGGCCCACTTCCAGGGCCTTCGCCTCGAGGCTGAGCACCTCGGCGGCGATCGGCATCAGGCGTCGGCCGGCCGAGGTGAGCTTGACCGAACGGGTGGTGCGGTCGAACAGGGTGGTGCCCAGTTCGTGCTCGAGCTTCGCGATCTGATGGCTGATCGCCGACTGCGAGATGAAGCAGCGCTGGGCAGCACGGGAGAAGCTGCCCTCCTCGCCGACGGCGAAGAAGTAGCGCAACTGACGGAAATCCATGGCTCCTCCCGGGAACGTGCCGTCCGCATTTATGAGCGAAACAGATAACAGTTTTTCGAATATCCCAGGTTAGTGGATAGTGAGGGTACTTCGTCCCTACCTTGGTAGTCATACATCAACGGAGATGACAAGTACGTGGAGGTTTACGACAGCATGGACGATGCGGACACAGCGACCCTGGTCGATCGGACGGACGTCGTCATCGTGGGTTCCGGCTTCGGAGCATTGGCCACCGCCAAGAAGCTCGCCAAGGCCGGCACGCCCTTCGTTCTGATCTCGGAGACCACCGAGCATCTTTTCCAGCCTTTGCTCTACCAGGTCGCCACCGGCGTCCTTTCGCCCGGCGAGATCGCCCCGTCCGTGCGCGCGATCCTGGCCGAATACCCCAACGCCGACGTCCGCCTGGGCCGCGTCGTCGATGTGCTCCCCGAGGAGAACACGGTTGTCTACGAGGCCGGCGGTCAGCGCCTGCGTCTCGGCTACAAGTACCTCGTCGCCGCGACCGGCGCCCGCCAGGCGTACTTCGGACGCGACGAGTTCGCCGACCTGACGTACGCGCTGAAGACCGTCGAGGACGCCGAGAAGCTGCGTCGCCAGATCGTGCGCTGCTTCGAGGAAGCACACGTCACCACCGATGCCGAGCGTCGGAAGAACCTGCTCAGCTTCATCGTCGTAGGCGCCGGCCCGACGGGCGTCGAGCTCGCGGGACAGATCAAGGAGCTCGCGCAGCGCTACTTCGCCGAGAACATCGGCAACATCCGCGCCGACGACGTCACCGTCACGCTCGTCGAGGGCGCAGACAAGGTTCTGCCCCCGTTCGGTGGCAAGCTCAGCGAGTACTCCAAGGAGTCGCTCGAGAAGAGCGGTGTCGACGTCGTCCTCGGCACGATGGTCACCGACATCGACGAGCACGGTGCCACGCTCACCACGCCCACGACCGAGGAGACCCGCCGCCTCACCGCGGAGACCATCATCTGGTCGGCAGGCATCCAGGCCAACGACTTCGCCGACGTACTCGCCGAGCGCACCGGCTGCGAGACGGTCCGCGGCGGACGCCTGCTCGTCGACCCCGACTTCACCGTCGGCCGCAGCGACAACATCTTCGCCATCGGCGACATGGTCACCCTCGACAACCTGCCGGCGCAGTCGCCGTTCGCCATGCAGGGTGGCCGCCACGTCGCGAAGATGATCACCGGCAAGGTCGCGATGGGCACCCCGTTCCAGTACAAGGACAAGGGAAGCATGGCGATCATCAACCGGTTCCGCGCCATCACGCGGGTCGGGAAGATCGAGCTCACCGGCTTCATCGCGTGGGTGCTGTGGCTCGCCGTCCACCTCGTCTACCTGGTTGGCTTCCGCAACCGCTACATCGCCGTCATGTCGTGGTGCGGTTCCTTCCTCGGACACCGCCGCCCCCACTTCTACTATGCGCAGGACGCCGTCCCGGTGCCCGCTGCGGAGAAGGAGGAGCCGGCAGCGAAGGACGAGCCGGAGAGCGACAAGGAACCCGTGCGGACGTCCGCATAACTTCAGATCCCCGAAAGGCTCCGACCACCCGGTCGGGGCCTTTCGTCATTGACGCGCCGAACCGGGATCGACGCCGCGTGTTGCGGTGGCGAGCCCCGGTTCACCGCGTGAACCGACGCGCCCGGCGGGTGAAAGTCGGGGTGATTTCCGGGATGTCCTGCAAGCCAGAGACGTTCGGCTGGTGTACATCGGCCGACCTGCGGCTACCGTGTGCAGCGCATCCCGAGGAGTGACCATGAACGATGGCAGCGGCCCCCGCGTCGCGACGACACGTGTCGGCTGCGATGTCGTCACCGTCCGAGACATCGCGTCGAGCATCGACCGGTTCGGCGACCGCTACCTGCAGCGTGTGTTCACCCCGCACGAGCTGGACGTATGCACCGGACCGGGGCGCGCCCAACGCCTCGCGGCGCGCTTCGCCGCGAAAGAAGCCGTCATGAAGGTCCTGCGTCCGCGCGAGCACGCGGTTCCCTGGCAGGCCATCGAAATCCGCCGCGCGGACTGGGGCGGATGCGCTGTCGTACTGGCCGGTAACGCGGCCGCCCTGGCGCGAGATGAACAGGTGACCGACATACAGGTCTCGATCTCCCACGAGTCCGAATACGCCATCGCGACGGTCGTGGCGACCCGCGTCGACGAAGCAGAAACTGGAGAACACCCATGACGGAGCAGGTGATCCGCAAGGTCCTCGGTGAGCACGCGAAGCTGTCGGTCGACAGCACGGCGCTCGACCCCGCCGCCGACCTCTACGAGCTCGGCCTGACATCGCACGCCAGCGTGAACGTGATGCTCGCCCTCGAAGACGCCTTCGACGTGGAATTCCCCGACGAACTGCTGCGCAAGAGCACCTTCGCGAGCGTCGGCGCCATCAGGTCGGCGTTGACGGAACTGGGCGTCGCGTGACGTCGACGTCCGCGCCCCTCACCGTCGCGGAGAAGGCCGGGCTGTCGCTGCTCGCCCGTGCCGAACTCGTCGGACGCGAGAGCGCCGGCCCCGCGGCCGCCGCGGTGGATCGTGAGGGACGGTTCCCGCACGAGGCAGTCGACGCGCTGCGCACCCACAAGCTGCTGAACTGCGCCGTCCCCGTCGATCAGGGTGGGGAGGGAGCATCCCTCGGTGAGCTGTGCGCCGTCGCCCGAATCCTCGGCCGGTACTGCGCCTCCACCGCGATGATCTTCGCGATGCACCAGACGCAGATCCTGTCGCTGGTGCATCACTCCACTCCCGGTCTGGCCACCTTCGTCGCCGAAGCGGTGGCGAACGATTACCTGATCGCTTCGGCGACCACCGAACTCGGCACCGGTGGCGACGTGCGCAGCAGCGTCTGCGCCGTGGCCCGCGACGGCGACACCGTCACGCTGACGAAGAACGCGCCGGTCATCTCGTACGGCGAGTACGCCGACGCGATCCTGGTGACCGCGCGTCGCACCGCCGACAGCCCGCCCAGCGACCAGGTCCTCGTCGTGTGCCGACGCGACGACGTGACCCTCGAACCCACCGGCAGCTGGGACACCCTCGGGCTGCGCGGCACGTGCAGCCCCGGATTCGTCCTCACCGCCACGACGTCCGCCGATCTCGTGGTCGGCACGGCCTACGCCGAGATCTCCTCGCGCACTATGCTTCCCGTCTCACACAGTGTGTGGTCGGCGGTGTGGCTCGGAATCGCCGACGCGGCGCTGGAGAAGGCCCGCTCGTTCGTGCGTTCGGCGGCCCGCCGCAGCCCGGGGGTCACCCCGCCCGGTGCGCTGCGACTCGCCGAAGCGGCCGCCGTGCACCAGCAGTTCTCCGATCTCGTCGCCGCGTCCGCCGCCCGGTTCGACGCCGCGGCGTCGGCGCAGGAGGAATCGATGTCGGGCATGGGGTTCTCGCTCGCCATGAACAACCTCAAGGTCACCGCGTCCACGCTCGTCGTGGATCTGGTGAACCGCGCGATGCTCATCTGCGGGATCGCCGGATACCGCGAGGATTCGCAGTACTCGCTCGGCCGCCACCTGCGCGACGCACACGGTGCCGCCGTGATGGTCAACAACGACCGCATCATGAACAACTCGGCCCAGTTGTCGATCGCCTACCGGGGGACGCTGTGACAAGTACAGCCATTACCAACACCGCAACCGACGAGCTGTCCGAGCTCGAGCGCGCCCGCCTCGACTTCCAGCAGCAGTTGCTCGAGGCCAAACTGCTCGTGGAGACCGGTGTTCCGGGCCTCTACGGACGGTCGGGTGTCTTCGAGGACATCGTCGACGGCATCGACCGGGTGGTCGTCGCGGCGGGTCCGGGCCGGGCCGCGACGCGTCTGCGCTTCCCTCCGGTCTTCCCGCGGACGAGCTTCGAGCGCACCGACTACATCGCCTCCTTCCCCCACCTGACCGGAGCGGTGAACACCTTCGCGGGCAGCAACGCCGAGCACGCCGAGCTGCTCGCCGCGCGGTCGCGGGGCGAGGCGTGGGATCCGTGGCTCGAACCCGCCGACACCGTGCTCGTCTCCGCCGCATGCCATCCCGCCTACTCGCGGTACACCGGTACGCTGCGTGAGGGCGGTGAACTGCTCGACGTCCTCGGCTACTGCTTCCGGCACGAGCCGGCCGTCGACCCCGCTCGCATGCAGGCCTTCCGGATGCACGAGTTCGTGCGTATCGGCACCGAGAACGACGCTGCGCAGCATCGTGATTCCTGGGTGGAGCGAGGACTCGAGGTGCTCGACTCGCTGGGCCTCGACGCGACCGCCGTGCCCGCCAACGACCCCTTCTTCGGGCGGGCCGGGCGCATGCTGGCCGTCAACCAGCGCACCGAGAACCTCAAGACGGAGCTGACCGTCCGGCTCTACGGCGACCTCGACGACGGCACCGCGGTGGTCTCGTGCAACTGCCACCGCGAGCACTTCGGCGAGACCTTCGAGATCCGCACGGCCGACGGCGAAGTCGCGCACAGCGCGTGTGTAGGATTCGGTATGGAGCGGATCGCCCTGGCGCTGTTGCGGACCCACGGGCTCGACGTCGATCGCTGGCCCGCTGCGGTACGCGACAGGATGTTCCCGTGAGCGATCGGCTCATCGACGTCCGCGTCGACGGGTACTCACCGCACTTCGTGCACGCTGCCGACCGGATCTGGACCGAGACCAACTGTTATGTCGACCTGTGGGTCGAGGTGCTGCATTCGCTCGGCCACGATCCGGTCCCCGCTGCCGCGTGCGCGTTCTCGGCCCGGTTCGACCGCGCCCAATGGACCTTCCTCAAGTTCCGCCCCGAGGATCTGTTGGCGCTGTACGGGATCGACATCGCGGAGATGAACGTCTGGCGCCGCCCCGTGGATCACCTCGAGGACAATGCCGCCGCCGGACTGCTGTCGACGATCGAGGTGGACGCCTTCTGGTTGCCCGACACCGAGGGAACCGGTTACCGGGAGAGTCGTTCGAAGACGACGATCGTGCCCAATCTCATCGATCGCGACAGCGGGACGCTCGAGTACTTCCACAACAGCGGCTATCACGTTCTCACCGGTGAGGACTTCCGCGGAGTCTTCGGCCTCGACGAGCCGGTACCCACCTGGCCTCCCTATCTCGAACAGGTGCGCCTCGACGCGGCACAACCGCAGTGCGACGCCTTCGACACCGTGGTGCTCCGGCACCTGCGCATGCGCGCCGGCTCGAATCCGGTGCGCGAGCTCGGCGAGCGGGTGCTCGCCGACATCGACCCGATTCGCACCGGAGGGATGGACGTCTTCCATCCGTGGACGTTCGGGGTGCTCCGTCAGTGCGGTGCCACCGCCGAACTTGCCGCGGACGTCAGCGTCTACATGGACGGTCGCGGATATCCCGGTGCGGCTGCCGCAGCCGACGGATTCCGCGCGGTCGCCGAGGGCGCGAAGAGCGTGCAGTTCCGGATGGCGCGTGCGGCACGCGGCCGCAATGTCGACCCCGGCGACCAGCTGATAGCGATGGCCGCTGCCTGGGAGGACGCCATGGCGACCGTCGTCCGCGCCGCCGGGGTGCGGTGACAGGATTCGACGCACATGGATCTCCTGCACGATGCGCGATGGCGTTGTCTCCGTGTCGCTCCCGGGGCAGTCGAGCACCCCGGTGACTTTCCGGCGGACGGTCCTTGGCTGCCGGTCCGTATACCCGGGACGGCGGCAGGCGCGATCCGGGAATCCGAGGGAGTCGCGGCGGCCAGGGTGTCGTCTCCCGACAGCGACGACTGGTGGTTCGTCACCGACGTCGAGGTGTCCGGCGACGGACCGTGGCGTCTGACCTTCGACGGGCTCGCGACACTCGCGGACGTGTGGGTCGACGGCACACTCGTCGCGACGTCGGAATCGATGTTCGTGCCGCTGACCGTCGTCCTCGGCTACCTGCCGTCGACGATGCGGATCGCGGTCCGGTGCGCCTCGCTCGACGCTGCTCTCCGCAAGCGTCGGCCACGCGGACGGTGGCGTTCGTCGCTCGTGTCGGCCCAAGGATTGCGGTGGTTCCGCACCACCATGCTCGGGCGAGCCCCGGTGTACGCGGGGGCTCCGGCGCCGGTCGGTCCGTGGCGTCCCGTGCGTCTCGTCGATTCCGGTGAGCCCGTTGTGCTGGAACGTGGGATACGGACAGCTCTGCGGGGATCCGACGGGATCGTCGACGCCGATCTCGTGCTGGCAGGCACCGCCGTCCCCGAGGTGACTGTGGAGATGGGAGGGGCGACGGTGCACGTCCGACCCGAATACGGGCCGGACGGGACAGCACGCGTGCACATGCAGGTGACGCTCCCCGAGGTGGAACGGTGGTGGCCGCACACCTACGGCGCCCCCCACCTGTACGCCGCACATCTGATTCTGGATGGGCAACGAATCACGCTGGGGAACATCGGATTCCGGTCGGTCGAACGCTCACCGGGCGACGGGTTCGGCTTACGGATCAATGACGTCGACGTCTTCTGCCGCGGCCTGGTGTGGACACCGACCGATCCGATCTCGCTGAACGACCCGAGCGCAACCCGGCGCATCCTCGAACGCTGCGTGTCGGCGGGCGTGGACACGATCCGCATCCCCGGCACGATGGTCTACGAGGACGACGAGTTCTACTCGGCGTGTGCGGAACTGGGCATCATGGTGTGGCAGGACGTCATGCTCGCCACCACCGACCCGCCCGACGATCCGCACTTCCGCTCGCTGCTCGAGGACGAGATCCGTGCGCTGGCGCGCCGATGGGGCGGGAACCCGGCACCCGTGGTGATGTGTGGGGGCAGCGAGACCGAGCAGCAACCTGCCATGCTCGGACTGATGGAGGCATCCATCCCGGCGATCGACGACTGGTTGCCCGCAATCGTCGACCGTGAGCTACCGGGCACGGTGTGGGTGTCGTCGTCACCATCCGCGCCCCCGCGCAGCGACGTACTGCCGATCGCAGTGGGTTCGGGTGTGGCGCACTACTTCGGTGTCGGGGGTTACCGCCGTCCCCTCGGCGACGTGCGTGCCGCCGGCGTGCGCTTCGCCGCCGAATGCCTCGCGTTCTCGATTCCGCCTTCCGACATGGCGATCGAGGCCGAGTTCGGCAGTGTGAATGTCGCGGGTCACCATCCACGATGGAAGGCGGCTGTGCCGCGCGACAACGGGGCGTCGTGGGACTTCGAGGACGTGCGAGACCACTATGTGCGCACGATCTTCGGGGTCGACCCCGCCGAGGTGCGGTGGGTGGATCCCACGCGATATCTCGCGCTCGGACGGGCAGCGATCTGCGAAGCGTTCACCGAGGTACTGCAGTACTGGCGACGATCCGGATCAGGATGTCGCGGTGCCCTGATCCTGTCCGCCCGCGACCTGCAGCGGGGTGCCGGGTGGGGCGTGCTCGACGCCGACGGGAACCCGAAGGCGCCGTGGTGGGTCCTGGCACGGGTGTTCGCCCCCGTCACCGTGCTCCTCACCGACGACGGGCTCGACGGCCTGCGCGTGGACGCGATCAACGACACCGCCGAGATCCTCGACGTCACGCTGCAGTTGCAGGCCCATACGCCCTCCGGTGCGGTACCGGTGGACGTGTCGGTGCCGCTGCGTCTCGAACCGCACGAGACCCGGGTGTTCTCGTGGGCCGCGGTGACGGGCGGTTTCACCGATGTCAATTTTGCGTATCGATTCGGGCCGCGCACTTTCGACACGGCGACCGCCCGACTGGTCGACCACACCGGCGCAGTGTTGGCGGAGTCGGTGTATCTCGTGGGTGGTCCGGCACGTCCCGTCGAGCGCGGGATCGGTCTCGCGGCGACCGCTCGACCCGTCCCGGACGGGTGGAGTGTGGAGGTGCGGACCGAGGGTGCGGCACAGTACGTGCATCTCGACATCACCGGCGGTGACCTGCAGGATTCCTGGTTCCACCTGCCGCCCGGAGGTACTCGCACGATCGCCGTGCGGGCCTGCGTTCCGGCCGCGACGTTGAGCGGCTGGGTGGGGGCATCGAACTCGGCCACGAGTGTGCCGATCCGGGTGCTTCCGACCTCCGAGGGCAACGAGGTCGACGGGTAACCCCCTGGGGCTGCAGGCGGGGGCGGTGTGCGGCGCGCCGAAATCGACAGGTGCATATCGGGCATCGACGGGGTATATGTATTTCCCAAGGGGTCGCTCACCCGATTTGCACCTTCTGCACGGTGCCGGTGGCCACCTCTCCCCGCCTTCCGAGAGGAGATCGACATGGCGATCCGCTCCACGTCACAGATGGGTGCTTCGCGCACCGCTTCGTCCACTCGCCGTCCTGTCCGGGTCGAGCAGGACGGACCGTCCTTCACCGAGGTCATCCACTCGCAGCTGTTCTCGAACTACCAGGTGCCGCGCGGCGAGGTGCAGCACAGCGCCTGATCGGGACCACCTCAGGCGCGGCATCGTGCCTGCCGGGGTGCTCCCGCGCGGCGTTTAGGACGCCAGCGCGTGCGGCACACTGTCGGCATGAGTGAAGCCACGACGAGTCAGAGCACCCGCATCGTTCTCGCATCGCGCCCGGAGGGGGCGCCCACCGCCGACAACTTCCGTCTCGAGACGGTGGATCTGCCCGAGGTCGGCGACGGCCAGATCCTCCTGCGCGTCGTCTACCTGTCCCTCGACCCGTACATGCGCGGTCGGATGAGCACAGCGAAGTCGTATGCCGCGCACGTCGAACTCGGGGACGTGATGGTCGCCGGAACGGTGGGCCAGGTCGTCGAATCGCGGTACGACGGCCTCGAGCCGGGCGACTACGTGCTGGCCGGAGCCGGCTGGCAGTCGCACGCCGTCCTCGACGGCTCCACCGTTCGCAAGCTCGATCCGCAGGCCGCACCGATCTCCACCGCTGTGGGAGTCCTCGGAATGCCCGGCTTCACAGCCTATTCCGGGCTCCTGAAGATCGGGCAGCCGAAGAAGGGTGAGACCGTCGTCGTCGCTGCCGCCACCGGGCCCGTGGGATCGGCGGTCGGGCAGATCGCGAAGCTGAAGGGCGCCCGCGCGGTCGGTATCGCCGGCGGCCCGGAGAAGTGCCGCGCACTGATCGACGAGTTCGGTTTCGACGCGGCGATCGACCACCGCGACCCGAACTTCGCCGACAAGCTGGCGGAGGCGGTGCCCGACGGTATCGACGTGTACTTCGAGAACGTCGGCGGCCCCGTCCAGGAAGCGGTGTGGCCGCTGCTCAACACCTATGCGCGAATCCCGGTGTGCGGTCTGGTCGCGCAGTACAACGGTGCTGACCTCAACCGCAAGGACCGCCTTCCGGGACTGTTCAACTCGATCCTCACCAAGAGCCTCACGATCCGCGGCTTCATCCAGAGCGAGTTCGTGAAGGAGATGTACGGCGACTTCCTGCGTGAAGCCTCGGCATGGGTCCGCGACGGAAAGCTCCAGTATCGCGAGGACATCGTCGACGGACTCGAGAACGCCCCGGAGGCGTTCATCGGCATGCTCGAAGGAAAGAACTTCGGGAAGATGCTCGTGCGGGTCGCGCCGGAGTAACGGGCACCAGGTCCGCCCTCCGGCGCCGGCCGCGTCAGCGTCGGGGGGTTCCGGTGGACCACAGGGCCCACAGGACGAGCACGGGCTGGAAGAACAAGCGGATCAGGCGCTTACGGTCGGTGTCGAGACCGAAGGCGCTGCGCTTGCCGAGATACTGGGCGATGTTGCCCGGGAAGACGGCGGCGAAGAACAGTGCGGCCAGGCGGCCGACACGGACGCGGTCGCGGTTCGCCACGGCGAGTCCGGCGCCGAGCATGATCTCGACACCGCCGGACGCCATGACCACGCCGTCCTTGTCCATCGGCACCCAGTCGGGCACCTGCGCCTGGAAGTCCTTGCGGGCCCAGAAGAGATGGCTCAGTCCGGCGAAGACGAGTGAGGCGGCCAGCAGATAACGCGCGAGGGTCCGGGCTCGTGTCGTGGGCGGAGCAGGGGCTTCGGTCGGGGGAGTTATCTGAACGTCGCTCATGATCACGAGCGTACGGACTGTACGGTGCACGCGACGGGGATCGCGTCGCGAGCACCGTAGGTCACGTCAGGCGATGCGCTCGAATACAGCGGCGAGCCCCTGGCCGCCGCCGATGCACATCGTCTCGAGTCCGTAGCGACCCTCACGACGATCGAGTTCGCGCAGCAGGGTGGCGAGGATGCGTCCGCCGGTCGCGCCCACCGGATGTCCGAGCGAGATGCCGGAGCCGTTGGGATTCAGGCGCGAGTCGTCGGCCTCGATGCCCCACGAGCGCGTGACCGCGAGGGCCTGGGCGGCGAACGCCTCGTTGAGTTCGATGACGTCCATATCGGCGAGCGTCAGTCCGAGGCGGCCGAGCGCCTTCTCGCTGGCGGGCACCGGGCCGATGCCCATGGTGCGCGGCGGCACACCGGCCACCGCCCAGCCGGCGAGGCGAGCGAGCGGACGCAGACCCAGCGCGGCGGCCTTCTCGGCGGTGGTGACGATCGCGAGGGCGGCACCGTCGTTCTGGCCGCTGGCGTTGCCGGCGGTGACGGTCGACTCGGGATCGATCTTGCCGCGGATCGGGCGCAGCTTGGCGAGGGTCTCCATCGAGGTGTCGGCGCGGGGGTGCTCGTCGGTGTCGACGACGAGCGGATCGCCCTTGCGCTGCGGCACGCTCACGGACACGATCTCCTGCGCGAACACGCCGTTCTTCTGCGCGGCGACGGCCCGCTGGTGCGACTGCACGGCCAGGGCGTCCTGGTCCTCACGGCTGATGGAGAACTCGGCGCGCAGGTTCTCGGCGGTCTCGATCATGCCGCCGGGCACGGGGAAGTCGCGTCCGCCGGCGGTGACGCGGGCACGGGCCAGGCGATCGGACAGAGCGACGGCTTCGCCCTTGACGCCCCAGCGCATGCCGGTGGCGTAGAACTCGGCCTGGCTCATCGATTCGGCGCCGCCGGCGAGGATCAGGTCGCTCGCGCCGGTCTGCACCTGCATGACGGCCTGCACGATCGCCTGCAGACCCGAGCCGCAGCGACGGTCGACCTGCAGGCCCGGAACGTTCACCCCGAGGCCGGCGTTGAGGGCGGCGACGCGGCCGAGGGCGGGGGCCTCACCGTTGGGGGAGGCCTGGCCGAGGAAGACGTCGTCGATGTCGGAACCGGTGATACCGGTGCGGGCGACGAGTTCGCGGATGACGGTGGCCGCGAGATCCTCGGGGGCGATGTCCTTCAGGACGCCGCCGAACCTACCTACCGGGGTGCGCAGGGGTTCGCAGATCACTACGTCGGTCATGATGTACCTCGATCGGGGTTGTTCACTGGTGGGTCTGGGTGCGGGCGAGATCGGTGGAGATCGCTCCGGCGGTGGCGAGCAACGCCGGGACGAGCTCGTCGTGCACGGTCTCCATCCGGTAGCGGGCCGCGTGGGTCGACAGGTTCACCGACGCCACAACGGTTCCCGACGCATCGCGGATGGGCGCGGCGAGCGAGCGCAGGCCCTCCTCGAGTTCCTGGTCGACGATGCAGTATCCGTTGCGTCGTACCGTGGCGATCTCGGCGCGCAATTCCTCGGCGGTGGTGACGGTGTTGCCGGTGATGGGAGCGAATTCGGCGCGCGCGAGGTAGGCGTCGAGTTCGTCGTCGTTCAAACCGGCGAGCAGTACCCGTCCCATGGAGGTCGCGTAGGCGGGGAAACGGGTGCCGAGGGTGATGGTGACGGTCATGATGCGGCTGACGGGAACTCGTGCGACGTAGACGACGTCGGTGCCGTCGAGCACCGACACCGAGGTCGATTCCTTGACTTTCTCGGCGAGCGCCTCGAGATGGGGTCGCGCGACCTCCGGCAGCGTCAGTGCCGACAGGTAGCTGTAGCCGAGTTCGAGCACCCGTGGGGTGAGCCAGAACTGGGATCCGTCGGTGCGGACGTAACCGAGTTCGATGAGAGTCAACAGGAATCGGCGCGCAGTAGCGCGGGTGAGTCCGGTCGCGCGGGCGACGTCGGAGAGCGACTGCCGCTGGGCGTGCGCACCGAAGGCCTTGATGACCGACAGGCCACGTGCCAGCGACTGCACGTAATCGGGCGACGCCCCGGGGTTCTCGCGAACGACCTCGGGGGCGGTGACGTCGGGAGTGCTCACGAGCCCGCACCTCCCTCGGTGTCGGCGAGTGCCTGCTTGCCGAGCGCGAATGCCCGGTTGCTGTTGGGGACACCCGCGTAGACTGCGGTGTGCAGAAAGACCTCGACGAGGTCGTCGGGATCGATCCCGGCGCGCAGGGCTGCACGGATGTGCATGTCGAGTTCGTGCTCGTTGCCGACCGCGGTGAGGATCGCGAGGGTCAACAGCCGGCGGGTGCGGTGGTCCAGACCCGGACGCGCCCAGATGTCTCCCCACGCGGTGCGGGTGATGAAATCCTGGAAGGGCCGGGTGAATTCGGTGGCCGACTCGATGGACCGGTCGACGTGTGCGTCACCGAGGACGGATCGGCGCACCCGCAGACCCTCCTCGAACGCCGCGGTGCGGTGTGCGGCGGACGGCGTGACGCGCGACGAGATGTGCTCGCGGATCAGCTTCGTGACCCGTCCTGCCTGCTCCACGTTGGCGAGGTGTGCGCCGGGGGAGAGGACGTGGAAGGTGGAGTCGGCGATTCCGTCGGCCAGTTGCTGCATCGTCGACGGCGGGGTGGCGGGGTCCTGCTCACCGGCGATCACCAGGGTGGGCGCGACGATCCGGGCGAGGTCGGGACGGCCGTCCCAGGTCGCCAGTGCCTCGCAACACGCGGCGTAGCCCTCGTCGGTGGTGCCCTTCACCATCTCGACGTGGCGGGCGACGAGCTCCGGATCGTGTTCGGCCAGTTCGGGAGTGAACCACCGCGAGACGATCGAATCGGCGATCGAGGCCAGGCCGTCGTTGCGGACCGATGCCGCCCGGTCGTACCAGGGCTGGGCGGGCTGGAAGGCCGGCGAGGTGCACAGCAGCGTCAGCGTGCGCACGCGCTCGGGGTGATGCGCCGCGAGCCACTGCCCGACGGCACCGCCGAGCGACAGTCCGACGTAGTGCACGGCGCCGAGTTCGAGCGAGTCGAGCAGGGCGACGACGTCACCGGCGAGTTCCTCGATCGTGTAGGGACCGGACGGCGCGGGCGATGCGCCGTGCCCGCGATGGTCGGCCGCGACGACGTTCCAGTCGGTCGCCAGGGCGTGGATCTGCGGTCCCCACATCGACAGGTCCGAACCCAGCGAACCGAGGAACAGGACGGTCGGCTTCGTGGGGTCGCCGTACTGTTCGTAGTTGAGCGTGACGGTCATCGGGCATCTCCTGTGGTTCGGTTCGTGCTGTCGTGACGGGCGAGAACGCGATCGACGATGTCTGCGGCATGGCCGAGATAGCGCGTGGGATCGAGAAGTTCGCGCACGTCCTGCGGGTCGAGATGTGCGGTGATGGCGGGATCCTCGTCGAGCGACCTACCGGCGACCGCCGCATCGGTGACGATCGAGCGGGCGTCGTCGGTGTGTTCGGCGAGTGCGGCCGTGACCTTCTCGGCGAGGATCGCCCCTCCGGTGAGCGCGAGATTGCGGTCGAGCGCGTCGGTGTGGACGTGCAGACCGTTCAGGCTCGTCGAGAGTTGGTGCGCGGCACCGCCGGTGAGGCGCAGGATGTCGGCGAGGGTCTCCCATTCGGCGTGCCAGGCGCCGGCGGCCCGCTGGAACTCGTGGTCGGTCGACGACAGGATCGTCGAGACGAGACCGGGAACGCGCCGGGCAGCGGCGCGCGCGGTGATCGCCGCGACGGGATTGCGCTTGTGCGGCATGGCCGACGAACCGCCGGGCGCATCCTCGCTCACCTCACCGAACTCGGTGCTCGCCATGAGTACGACGTCGGTGGCGGGTTTCGCGACCGCGCCCGCGGCGACACCGAGTGTGCCCGCGAGGGTCGTGACGGGGGTGCGGGCGGTGTGCCACGGCGCGACGGGACGCGCGAGCCCGAGCAGGTCGGCGACCGCGTCGGCGAACGCGAAACCGTCGGGATGGACGGCGGCGAGCGTGCCGGCGGCTCCGCCGTACTGGGCGGGTAGGGCGGACAACACGCGGTCGAGTGCGCCGGCGGCGTCGTCGAGGGACAGGAGCCAGCCGGCGGCGAGCGCGCCGAAGGTGGTCGGCAGTGCCTGCTGGCCGAGCGTGCGCGCGACCATCGGTGTCTCGCGATGGGTGGCAGCGAGGCGGGCTGCGCCGTCGGCTGCGGAGCGCAGGTTCGCCAGGGCGATCCCTCCTGCGCGGCGGGCGAGCAGCATCAGCGCGGTGTCGAGCACGTCCTGGCTGGTCGCGCCGACGTGCACGGCGCGCGCAGGGGCGTCGGCGCGCTCGCGTAGCAGGGAGACCAGGGGGATGACGGCGTTGCCCCCCGCCGCGGACCGTCGACCGAGGTCGGCGGGATCGAGTTCTTCGGCGAGCGAGGCCGCGGCTGTCGCGACGGCGTCGGCGTGGGTGTTCTTGACACGGCCGAGTGCGGCGGCCGCGCGGGTCAGCGCGACCTCCACGTCGAGCAGGGCACCGATCCACGCGCGATCCGACAGGGCGACGCCGAGTTCGTCCGCGCCGAAGACGGGATCGAACAGCGGACCCCGATATCCGGGGTCGGGGGATGAGGGGGACACGGACCTCCGATCCGAAACGTTCGCTATGTGGACGGATGGACGCTATGCGAACAGGCTAGTGCGGCCGTTCTGCGCTTGCAACGATCCTACGCGAATTTGTTCGCATTGCGGACGGGAGTTCACATGACGTACACCTGAGGGTATCGTGGCACACATGGACAAAGTCGTTGCCTCCGCCGCCGAGGCCGTAGCCGACATCCCCGACGGCGTCACGCTCGCTGTCGGAGGGTTCGGTCTGGTCGGCATCCCCGAGATCCTCATCAACGCGTTGCTCGATCAGGGCGCCACCGACCTCGAGACCGTCAGCAACAACTGCGGTACCGACGGCTTCGGGCTCGGCCTGCTGCTCGAGAAGGGCCGCATCCGCCGCACCATCTCGTCGTACGTCGGCTCCAACAAGGAGTTCGCGCGCCAGTACCTCGCCGGTGAACTCGAAGTCGAACTCACTCCGCAGGGCACGCTCGCCGAGCGCCTGCGCGCCGGTGGTGCGGGCATCCCCGCCTTCTTCACCCCGGCAGGCGTCGGAACGGCCGTCGAGGAAGGCGGACTCCCGCTGCGCTACGACGGTCACGGCGGCATCGCCCTCGCGTCGCAGCCGAAGGAGACCCGGGAGTTCGACGGCGAAACCTACGTGCTCGAACGCGGCATCGTCGCCGATTACGCGCTCGTGCACGCCTGGAAGGGCGACCGCCACGGCAACCTCGTCTACCGAGCAAGCGCCCGCAACTTCAACCCGCCGGCCGCCGCCTCGGGTCGCATCACGATCGCGCAGGTCGAGCACCTCGTCGAACCCGGCGAACTCGACCCCAACGAAATCCACACGCCCGGCATCCACGTGCAGCGTGTCGTACACGTCGGCCCCGTCGAGGTCGGCATCGAGAACCGGACGGTGCGCTCATGACACAGGCAACGAAGAAGGGGCTGACCCGCGAGGAGATGGCGGCACGCGTCGCCAAGGAACTCGAGGACGGCCAATACGTCAACCTCGGAATCGGCATGCCCACCCTCGTGCCGAACTACCTCGAATCCGGCGTCGAGGTCATCCTGCACTCGGAGAACGGTGTGCTCGGCGTCGGCCCGTACCCGACCGAGGACGAACTCGACCCCGAGCTCATCAACGCCGGCAAGGAGACGATCACCGCGATCCCCGGCGCGTCTTACTTCGACTCGGCGCAGTCGTTCGGCATGATCCGCGGCGGCCAGATCGACGTCGCCGTCCTCGGCGCGATGCAGGTCTCCGCCAAGGGCGACATCGCCAACTGGATGGTGCCCGGTGCGATGGTCAAGGGCATGGGCGGTGCGATGGACCTCGTCCACGGCGCGAAGCGCGTCATCGTGATGATGGATCACGTCACCAAGAAGGGCGACCCGAAGATCCTCGAGGAGTGCGTCCTGCCGCTCACCGGTCGTGGATGCGTGCAGCGCATCATCACCGACCTCGCGGTCATCGACGTTACCGACGAGGGACTGAAGCTCGTCGAGACGGCACCCGGCGTGACCACCGAGGACGTCGTCGCTGCGACGGCGGCGAAGCTGATCGTCTGATCGGACGACGACGGGGCCGGGCGCGAGAAGATCTCACGCCCGGCCCTCTCGTCTCTCAGTCGTAGTCGTCGTTGTCTGCCGTGAGCTCCGGGGCGTCGGGTTCCGGTTCCTCTCCACCCACCTCCGGGATCAGTTCGTAGCGGTGCCCGAACGACTCGGCCAGCGCCTGCAGGATCGCCACCACCGGCACGGACACCAGAGCCCCCACCGGGCCGAACAGGGTGGCGCCGACGATCACCGAACCGAACGCCACCGCCGGGTGGATCGACACCGTGCGGGCCGTGATGCGCGGGTGCAGCACATAGTTCTCGATCTGCTGGTAGACCGTGCCGAAGGCAATCACCCACACGCCGTCGAGCGGTTGCTGCACCGCGGCGATGAGCGCGGGGAGCCCGATCGCGAGATAGGTGCCGAGAGTGGGGATGAACTGCGAGACCACCCCGGTCCAGATCGCGAGGGGCAGCCAGTACGGAACCCCGATGATGAGGAAGAAGATTCCGGTGAAGATCGACGCCGCGGCGGCGAGGATCAACCGGGAGACGACATAGCCGCCGGCCTTCTCCACCGAGGTCTCCCACACGTTCGCGATCAGCTGCTGCTGCCGGGCCGGGAACCAGCTCGCGATCGTCCGGCGCATCTTCGGCCCCTCGGCCGACATGTAGAAGACGAACAGCAGCATCGTCAGGATCTGGAACAGGGCACCGACCAGAGTGCTGAGGACGCCGAGGACACCGGGCGTGAACCGTTGTGCCAGATCGCGAACCGTATCGGGCGTGATCTTGAACAGCTCGTCCCCGGTCTTGAAGTTGGTGTCGAAGGTGCGGTTCGCCCAATCGGTGATGCGTGTGAGCGCATCCGGAAGTGTGGTGAGCAACTGGGCGATCTGGTCGAACAGGAGCGTGCCGAACACCGCGAAGAACCCGATGGTGAGTGCGATCAGGGAGAACAGCACGAGGCCGGTGCCGGCACCGCGACGCATCCCGAACCGTTCGAGGCGGTCGACGATCGGTTCGATGGTGATGCTGAACAACCACGCCAGGAACAGCAGGCCGAGGAAACCCTTCAGATTGTGGAAGAGCCAGCCCGACATCTGATAGAAGGCGACGGCCAGCAGAACACCGACGATCGTGGGCCGGAGCCAGCGGGGAGTTCGTGGTCGATCGGCGACGGTTGCGCGCTTGGCCATCACACCCTCCCGCTCTGCAGAGACTCTGCCGCGAAATCTACTCGGTGAGCGCGGCCGGGGGAGCCGTACCGAGGCCGAGGAGCATTCACAAAAGAACCGGCCCGGACTCGTGTGAGTCCGGGCCGGTCGGTGGTAGCGGGGACAGGATTCGAACCTGCGACCTCTGGGTTATGAGCCCAGCGAGCTACCGAGCTGCTCCACCCCGCGTTGCATGTCCAACCATACACGACTTCCGAGGGTGCTCCGACCACCCCTCGTCCGGGCCGCCGAATCGAGGGGGAGGTTGTGTGCGACTTCCGCGGTTCCGACGCACACAACCTCCCCTGGCTTCGCCTCCCGACAGCCGCGGTCGTCGTCAGAACAACGGCCCGCCCCCGAAGATGTCCCGGTGTGAATCGGGTTGGTTGCCTTCGGCGTCCACGATGCCGTAGTCGAGTGCGGTTTCGGCGGTGACGAGGGTGCGACCGCTGCGCGCGTTCACCTCGGGGTCGGCCGCGAGCGCGACGATCACCCGTCCGATGAACTCCGGTGTCTCGGCGTTGGCCAGCGAGAAGCCCTCGAAGTTGTCGATGCCGCGGGCGAGCATGGCCTCGTTCTTCACCAGCCCCGGCCACAGCGACAGGGTGGTCACCCCGGTGCCGCGGAGTTCGACGGCCATATCGGCGGCCATCTTGTCCAGGCCCGCCTTCGACATGCCGTACAGCACCGAATGCAGGTAGCCGCGGGTGCCGAACGACGAGATGTTGACGATCATCCCGCTGTTGCGCGGCACCATCAGCTGCGCGGCTTCGGCGGAGGCGACGTAGTGCGCGCGGAGACCCACGCCGATCAGACTGTCCCAGTCGCTGATCGGGCGCTTCCAGAACGGTTCCGAGAAACCCGCGAATCCCGGCGGTGACGCCCACACGTTGTTGACGAGCAGGTCGAGCCGGGAATCCTGCTCGTCGGCGATCCGGCCGAACAGTTCGTGGATCTGCGCGTCGTCGCGGTGGTCGCACTGCACCGCGATGCCGTACCCGCCGCGTTCGGTGACCTCCGCCGCGGTGCGGTCGAGTGGTCCGTCGACGCCGACGGGGCCGCGGGCGGTGACGTAGACGGTCCAGCCGTCGGAGCCGAGCGCGCACGCGATGCCCTTGCCGACGCTGCGACTCGCGCCGGTGACCAGCGCGACCTTTGTTTCTGCCATCACTGCACCACTTCCACGTCGTCGGTGAGAGCCCGCTGGATCGACCACAGCACCTTCACGTGGCAGCGGGAGATCTTCCATTCGCCGTTCTCGACCACGTAGTCGTCGTCGTAGTCGAGCGCGGTGACCCGTTCGGTGCGCGCACGCAGATCCACCTGCCGAAATCGCAGCGTCCAGGCGCCGGTCGCGGTGTCGGACCCGGTCAGGTGGATGCTCGGATGCATGCCGTGATGCATGTCGAGCACGACGTAGCGGTCGTCGACCCGTTCCAGAGCGATCCGGGAGTAGATGTCGACCAGGGCGTCGGCATCGTCGAAGCTGCCCAGCGCCGGTCCGTAGTAGATGTCGGCGCCGTGCGCGACGAAGCATGCACGCATCGCCTCCGGGTCCTTGGCGTCGCACGCCCGGAAGTAGCGATGCTTGAGCATCCTGATCTCTTCGAGGGCTTCGAGTCGGGCCAACCGTTGTTCGACGGTGTCCATCGGGTGCCTTCCGGTCGGGGACGAACGGCGTCCCGGACTCTAGCCCGCTACCGCGAGACCGGCGGAGCGATGTTCCCACTCACCGGGTGGGCGCACGCGTCTCAGCCCTTCAGCTTCCATTCCGCGAGATCGACTGCGGTAGAGATCGCTTCGAGCAGCACGGCCATACGTTCGGCCGGACCCGGTGCGGCGAGAACCGCGTACCGGTCCGCTTCGCCCATCGGTACGTACCGGGCGAGCGCGAACAGTCGCGCCCCGGGATCCTCCGGTAGTTCGGTGGTGGCGGGAGGCAACGGAGCACGGCCACCCGTGAGGCGGTCGAGCACCCCGTACAACCGGCCCATCGGTCCGGTGATCGCGGCGAAATCCACCGGCCCCGAATCGGTGTCGGGCCAGGGCTCCACCTCGGCGATGGGGTAGGGATCGTCGGGCAACCATCGGGTGACGCGAATGCGTTCCTCTGCAATGCATTCGAGTTCGCGGCGACCTGCACCGACCTCGGTGTCGACCATGATCCGCGCGACGGTGCCGACGTCGTGTCGCTGCTCGCCTCCGCCCACCTCGTGTCCCCGGGCGATGAGGACGACTCCGAAGCGGGGGCCGTCCGGCGATGCCGTGCAGTCCTGGACGAGTTGCTGGTATCTCGGCTCGAAGATGCGCAACGGCAGGTCGGACCCGGGAAGCAGCGCGGTGCCGAGCGGGAACATGGGCAGTGT
Source organism: Rhodococcus sp. 852002-51564_SCH6189132-a (assembly GCF_001665495.1). NCBI lineage: Bacteria > Bacillati > Actinomycetota > Actinomycetes > Mycobacteriales > Nocardiaceae > Rhodococcus > Rhodococcus sp. 852002-51564_SCH6189132-a. The sequence goes on along the minus strand of NZ_LZMJ01000061.1, from coordinate 13,632 downwards.
CGGCATCAGGGCATCCTCAGGCGCGGGGTCGGGGGAGCGGGGATCGGTTCGTCGCGAGCGATCTCGGTGAGCAGATGATCGGCCCAACTCGCCAGGCCGTCGATGTCGAGCCGGTACGGCGGTTCGTCCTCGTAGTGCCGCACCCGCGCCTGTCCCTGCTTCAACAGTGACTCCGCGCCGGTGGGGTTTCCCCGGAGCAGGTGGGTCAGCCCCACGGCGAGCTGGGCGAGGCCCTGCCACAGGGGACGTTCCTCGGGTGGTGCCTTCTTCCACATTGCCTCGAAGACCTCGTGGGCATGGAACGGAAAACCGTGGTCGAGGAGACGCTGACCTTCGGCGATGGTCTCCTCGACATCCAGATCGAGGTCTTCGGGAACACGTTCGACGCCTTCTTCGCCCGGCGGCAACGGACGCCCCAGGGCGTCGCGCGGACGCGCGTTCTGCGGCCTGCCGTCGGGTGTGCGGTCCCGGTCCGTCATGTCGCCAGCCTAGACGAACGGCCGCTTCGGGAAGGGATCACTGGCGTCGCAGAACGCCGCTCCGACCCTCGTGCGAGGGCCTGCGCATCCGGGACAGTTGCGCCGACAGTTCCCGGACGAAAGCGTCGACGGTGCCCGGTGCGACGCGGAGGTCGGGACCGGGGACGAAGAGATACCGGCCGTCGCCCACGACGTCGAACCAGCCGATGTCGGCGACGGGTGTGTACCCCGGATTCGAGTACCGCAGGACGCGGATACTGCCGGTGGCTGTGCGCTCGCGACGCAGCAACCGGCGCAACGACTCTGCGTGCGTGCCACCCGCCGGACGACGGACAGCGCCGAATTCGGACGGCTCGAGCACATCCCGGCTCGGCGCGGTGCGTGCGTGTTCGCGGCCCGCTGCCACGACCGGAAGGTGCCCGAGGATCGCACCCGCGAGGTCGGTGGTCGTGGTGATGCGGATGTCGCCTGCGGCAGGCGCCTGACGGGCGAGGACGGCCTGCTCGCCGGTCGCGGCGGCACGGACGAAGACCTCGTAGGCCGGGTCGGTGGAGCGGCCGTAGACCTCCACCGCGACCTCCCCGATCAGCAGGATCCGCATCGCGTCGTCGAGGGCAGGGTCGGGTGTCTCGTGCAGCCACGTGCGGGCGGCCTGGAGGTTCGCGGCGTGCTCGTCCTCCCATATCGCTGAGGTGCGATAACGCAGTGGGAAGGGGAACTCGTCGCCGCCCGCGGCGGTCCACGCCGCCAGGAATCGGTCGGGTGTGAGATGCCGGTCCATAGCGTTCAGGCCCCCAGAACCGGCGGGGCGGTGTCGGGCAGCGACCCGATCAGTTCGTTCCCGTTCTCGCCGGTGACGAGATAACCGGCCGCGCGTTTGTCCTGCTCGTCTCCGCGGGACGAGGCGGGCGGGATCATTCCCGGCATCATGCCGAACGGACGGGCGCCGGCACCCCGCGCTGCGGCGGCACCGGGCCCACCGGCGACACCACCGGCGGGCGCAGCTCCGGCGACGAGCGGAGCGGGACCCGCCGCGGGCGATGCGCCCGCAGAGCCGACACCCCCGGCGCCCGGTAGGCCACCGCCGACACCTCCGCCCGACCCGGGGGGCGGCGAACCGTACGACTGACCGGTCGGGCTCGCGGAGTTGCCGCCCGCGGCCGGGGAGGTGGATGCAGGAGTGGTCGCTGCGGACTCGTTCGAACCCACGCCACCTGCCGAATCGGTACCTTCCGCCCGGCCGTCCGTGCCTTCACCGGACGACGGTGCGTCCGTACGGTTCTCCGCTTCCGTGGCGGGCTGCCCACCCGGACGTTCTCCGTCCCCGCCCGGGATTCCCGTCGGGTCGCCGGTGGTCCGGGCGCCGCCGACACCTGGTGTGCCGTAACCCTGGGGAACGAATGCCTCCGTGGCGCGACTCGTCGTGGCGGCATACGGGGAGGGCAGGACCGGAACCGCCGTGCCGGAATCGCGGTAGTACGGCTTGTAGAGGGCTTCCATCACCCGCACGGCCTGGGCGCGAACGGCTTCCTCCTGGCGGGCGGCAGCAGCACCTGCGACGGGATCGAGCGCGTACAGGACCGACGACGTAATCACCGTGGGTGGAGGCACGGACGCTCGCACCCGTTCGCCGACGTCGGCGGCAATACGGAGTTTCTCGGACGTCGCGCGTGCGGCATCGGACAACTGTTGTGCGGATTCGCCGAATCGCACCGTCGCGCCCATCGCGGCGTCGGCCGCCGGACCCTCCCAGTGTTGGCCGATGAGCTTGCGGATCATCAGCGTTCCCCACGCGACGGTGAGGCTGAAACCCTTTCCGAGTTCGGCCCATTCGGTGGCCAGGGTGGTCATCGCGACGGGATTGATGCTCTGGGCGAGCCGGTGGATGTCGGCATGCTCCATGCCGTGGAAGTTCTCGAATGCTGCGATGTATTCGGGATCGACTCCCGCGTCGATGCGCGCGGCCAGCGCGTCGTAATTGGACTGCCGGCGGGCGACGGAGTCGGGGGCTGGGGCGTCGACCCCGAGCGACACCAGTAGTCGGTCGACGACGTTGTCATTCGTGGACATGGACGACAGCTCCCCCTCGATGCTCTCGCGTCTCGAGGAGCCGACGGCGGCGCGATATCCCCCTGCCCACGTAGATCCCCCCGATCCGATGGTGGCGACGATGCTAACGCACGGCACCGACCAGACGCAGGGCAAGATCGGCATACAGGTCGCTGATCGTCGCGGCGTCGTCGTAGCGGCCCGAGGGATACCAACGGCACACGTCGACGCAGAGCGACATCAGGGCGAGAGTGACACCTTCGGCATCCGGGAGGGTGAACTCGCCCGAGACGTGGCCGGCGTCCACGACACCCCGCACGGCCTGCGTGGTCTGCCGTCGTAGTCCGACGATCGTGCGGTAGTGCTCGCGGTCGAGCGCGGCCAGCTCGTACTGGATGACCCGGCTCCATCGGTGGTTCTCCGCCTGCCAGGCGGCGAAGCGGCCGATGACGGAGGCGAGCCGAACGGACGGCTCGGCATCGGGGCGGTCAGCGTTCTCGACGACCTGCAGGGCGAGCGCGTGTCCCTCGTAGGCGATGGCGAAGAGTAGCTCCTCCTTGGACGCGTAGTGCGGATACATCGCGGCGGGACTCATGCCGAGTCGCGCCGCGATCAGGCGCGTCGTGGTGCCGCCGTAGCCGTGCTCCGCGAACTCGTCTATCGCGGCCGTGCGGATGCGAGCCGCGGCCTTGGATCCGCCGACGACGTCGTCCCATGCGTCACTCACGAGAGCGCTTCCGTTCTGTCCGGTTGGTGTTGACAAGCCCGCTACGGCATCGCACGATAAGCGAGCGCTTAGAAATAAGCCAGTGCTTATCGACTTGGTAACGGTGGGTGCTACGCGGGGTCCTCTCCGCGCTGCAACGCCCGCGGCAACATAGGATCCGCCGAAGAGAAGAATAGGAACTGGCTCTGAAAGGCAGTGCTGTCCAATCAAATTGGATACAGGCTGTTTGGTGGATGAGAAGGCGGTCGGCTATACAGTTCCTGTAGGCCCCGTCACAGCGAGGAGATGACGTATGTCCGTGCTCGACCGCTTCCGTCTCGACGGCCGCGTTGCCATCGTCACCGGTGCCTCTTCGGGCCTCGGTGTCGCATTCACCCGAGGGCTGGCCGAGGCAGGGGCCGACGTCGTGCTCGCCGCACGCCGCGTCGACCGTCTCGAGGAGACCGCCGCGCTGGTCCGGGAGGCCGGACGGCAGGCCGTCACGGTCGAGACCGACATCGCCGATCCCGAACAGGCGCAGCGCATGGTCGATCATGCGGTCGAGCAACTCGGCCGGGTGGACATCCTCATCAACAATGCCGGTATCGGCACCGCCGTGCCCGCCACCAAGGAGACCCCCGAGCAGTTCCGGCAGGTCATCGACATCAACCTGAACGGATCCTATTGGGCGGCACAGGCCGTCGGCCGTGTGATGCAGCCCGGTAGCTCGATCGTCAACATCTCGTCGGTTCTCGGTCTCACCACGGCAGGCCTGCCGCAGGCCGCGTACTCGGCCAGTAAGGCGGGCGTCATCGGCCTCACGCGCGACCTCGCGCAGCAGTGGGGAGCACGCAAGGGAATCCGCGTCAACGCCATCGCACCCGGCTTCTTCCGGACGGAGATGACGGACGAATACCAGCCCGGATACCTCGACTCGATGAAGCAGCGAATCATCCTCGGCCGGACCGGGGATGCCGAGGAGATCGCAGCCACTGCGGTCTGGCTGGCGTCCGACGCCTCCGCCTACGTCACCGGTCAGACCATCGCTGTGGACGGCGGACTCACCATCACCTGACGGCACCACCCATCCCCCAACGGAGGAACGCTATGAGCACACAGCCCCGCACTGCCATCGTCACCGGAGCCGCACGCGGTATCGGCGCAGCCGTCGCCAAGCGGCTCGCCGGCGACGGCTACCGGGTCGCCGTCCTCGACCTCGACGAATCCGCCTGCAAGGACACCGTTTCGGCTATCGAGTCCGCCGGCGGCAAGGCGCTCGCCGTGGGTGCCGACGTCTCCGACGAGAAGTCCGTCGCCGCTGCCGTCGAGAAGGTCGCCACCGAACTCGGCGAGCCCACCGTCCTGATCAACAACGCCGGCATCACCCGCGACAACCTGCTGTTCAAGATGACGGTCGAGGACTGGGACGCCGTCATGAACGTGCACCTGCGTGGCGCCTTCCTCATGACGCGTGCCGTCCAGAGCTACATGGTCGACGCCAAGTTCGGTCGCATCGTCAACCTCTCGAGCACCTCGGCCCTCGGCAACCGCGGCCAGGTCAACTACTCCGCTGCCAAGGCCGGCATGCAGGGCTTCACGAAGACCCTCGCAATCGAGCTGGGCAAGTTCGGTGTCACCGCCAACGCCATCGCGCCGGGTTTCATCGCCACCGAGATGACCGCCGCGACCGCCGAGCGTCTCGGCCTGTCGTTCGACGACTTCAAGTCGAACATCGCGGCCGACATCCCGGTCGGCCGTATCGGCGAGGTCGACGACATCGCCCACACCGCATCGTTCCTCGCGTCCGAGGGCGCGGGCTTCGTGTCCGGTCAGGTCATCTACGTGGCCGGTGGCCCGAAGGCCTGATCCCCTTCCGTACATCCGTGCCGCCGCGTCCCATCCGGGACTGCGGCGCCGCGGTCTTTCTGTTGCGGATCGAACGGAACGGCCCGACCGTGTCGGTCGCCTCGGTTGACCTCTCCGGCATGAGCGAGAAGGTCAAGGGGCCCCAGTCGTACTTTCCGTCGATCGAGCAGAAGTACGGACGCCCGATCGAGGAGTGGAAGAACATGATCCGCGCCTCGGATCTCGCCGAGCACATGGAGCTCGTGAACTGGCTGAAGCAGGAACACGGGATGGGCCACGGGCACGCGAATGCTCTCGTCGCCCACACTCTGAAGGAACAGAAGTCCGAGTGACGAGAGCGTCCGACTACGCCAGCCGCGGGGGTGCGGTGCGGTAGGTCGCAGGGGTGGCGCTGAGCCGGATCGGGTTGGCGATCTGACGAAGCGGAGCGTCCCGGTCGGGATCGTCGATCGACACCACCGGCGACAGGCCGAGTCGTTCGGCGAGCGCGACCGCGTCAGCGATGTCGTTGAGCGGTCCGCATGGCACCCGGGCTGCGGTCAGAGCGTCGAACCACGCGTCGGCGGTGTCCGTCGACAGCAATTCGTCGAGGATCTTCGTCAGCTCCTCCCGGTTCGCGACGCGGGCGGTGTTCGTGGTGAACCGCTCGTCGGTGGCGAGTTCGGGCGCGCCGAGAACCGCGACCAGGGAAGCGAATTGACGGTCGTTGCCCACGGCGAGGACGAACGGCCGGTCTGCCGTGTGGAACACCTCGTAGGGCGCGATGCTCGGATGGCGATTGCCCATCGCCTTCGGCACCACCCCTGCCGCGACGTAGCCGGACGATTGGTTCGCCAGCGCCGACAACAGGGACGACAGCAGGTTCACCTCGACACGCTGGCCCTCGCCGGTGCGGTCGCGGTGCCGTAGCGCGGCGAGAATGCCGAGCGCAGCGTGCATTCCGGTGATGATGTCGACCACGGCGACACCGACCTTGGTGGGTGTCGCATGGTCGGGCCCGGTGATGCTCATCAGACCGCCGACGGCTTGGATGAGCAGGTCGTAACCGGGCAGGTCGTTGTGCCCGCCGAAGCCGGTGATCGAGGTGTAGACGATGCCGGGGTCGAGTTCCCGGACCTGCTCGTATCCGAGCCCGAGCCGAGTCATCGTGCCGGGCAGGAAGTTCTCGACGACGACATCGGCGCGGGCGACGAGATCGCGTGCCTGCTCGAGTCCTTCGTCGGTGGTCAGGTCGATGGCCACCGATCTCTTGTTGCGGTTGACGCCGAGGAAATAGGTCGACTCGTCGCCGGCCCAGGGTGGTCCCCAGTGCCGGGTGTCGTCCCCGAAGACGGGTCGTTCGATCTTGACGACCTCTGCCCCGAGGTCGGCGAGCAGCATGGTGGCGTAGGGGCCGGCGAGCACGCGACCGAAGTCGGCGATCACCAGCCCTTCCAACGCTCCGCTCACCGGAAGGCCGCCTCACCGGTCAGCGCCTTGCCGATGGTCAGCTGATGGACCTCGGAGGTGCCCTCGTAGGTCAGCACCGATTCGAGGTTGTTGGCGTGACGAATGACGGGGTACTCGAGCGTGATTCCGTTGGCGCCGAGGATGGTCCGGCACTCGCGGGCGATGGCGATGGCCTCACGCACGTTGTTGAGCTTGCCGAGGCTGACCTGTTCCGGGGCGATCTCGCCGCGGTCCTTGATGCGACCGAGGTGGTAGGCGAGCAGGTGGCCCTTGCCGACCTCGAGCGCCATGTCGGCGATCTTGGCCTGGGTGAGCTGGTAGCCGGCGAGCGGCTTGTCGAACACCTCGCGGGACTGCGAGTACTCGACGGCGGTCTCGAGGCAGTCGCGGGCGGCACCGATGGCACCGAAGACGATGCCGAAGCGGGCCTCGCCGAGGGAGGTCAGCGGTCCGCGCAGACCCTCGGCCTTCGGCATCATCGCCGAGGAGGGCAGACGCACGCCGTCGAGGATGAGCTCCGATGTGACCGAGGCGCGCAGCGACATCTTGGAGTGGATCTCCGGTGCGGAGAAACCGGGGGTGTCGGTGGGGACGACGAAGCCGCGGATGCCCTTGGCGCCTTCTTCGAGGTCGGTCTGCGCCCAGACGACGGCGACGTCGGCGATCGAGCCGTTGGTGATCCACATCTTGGTGCCGTTGAGGATCCAGTCGTCGCCGTCGCGCTTTGCGTTGGTGCGCATCCCGGCGGGGTTGGAACCGAAGTCGGGCTCGGTCAGGCCGAAGCAACCGATGGCCTCACCGGCGGCCATGCGGGGGAGCCATTCCTGCTTCTGCTCCTCGCTGCCCCAGTGGTGGATGGAGAACATCGCCAGCGAGCCCTGCACGGACACGAGGCTGCGGATGCCGGAGTCGACGGCCTCGAGTTCGAGGCAGGCCAGGCCGTAGGCGGTGGCGCTCATGCCGGCGCAGCCGTAGCCGTCGAGGTGCATGCCGAGCACACCGAGCTGTCCGAGTTCCTTGGCGAGCTCGCGTGCCGGGAGCTTGGCTTCCTCGAACCACTGGGCCACGTGCGGGCGGATGCGCTCGTTGCCGAACTTGCGGACGGTGTCGCGGATGTCGATCTCCTCCTGCTCGAGCAGGGAGTCGAGGGCGAACAGCTGGGTGAGCGACTGAGCGTTGGACATGGCCTTCTCCGGTGGTCGAGGAAACGTTTGTCAGAACGATTGTGAGAACGTTTGCGCGATCGATTGCATGGCCTACGCTAAAGATACGTTCCGGGCACGTCAACTCGGAATACGAACTCGATGCCGTACGAGCAGGAGAGCCGCATGCCCCGTCCCGACCGCGCCCCGACGCTCAAGGAGATCGCCGAGCGCGCCGGTGTCCACGTCTCGACGGCATCCCGTGTGCTGCGCCAGCCCGAACCGGTCGACGGCTGGTCGGACTCGGCACTACGGGTGCGGGAGGTCGCGGTCGAACTGGGATATCGCCCCAACCTGTGGGCGGCGAGCTTGCGGACCCGCAAGACCACGACCCTCGGTGTCGTCATGCCGCGACTCACCGACGGCGTGGTCGCCACGACCTACCAGGGCATCGAGGAAGCCGCCACGAAAGCGGGCTACTCGGTACTGCTGTCGAGCCCACCCGACGACCTCGAGGCGCAACGTCGCGCCATCGCGCTGCTCGTGGGCCGGCAGGTCGACGGCCTGCTGCTGAGCAGCATGCACCTCCCGGGTGGTCCGTTCGTCGAGTCGCTGGTACTCGGATCGCTGCCCATCCTCGCGGTCACCCGGCACGCCGATGCGGGGTTGCCGTTCGTGGTGGGCGACGACTACCGGGGTGGAGCACTGGCCGCCCGGCACCTTCTCGACCGCGGCTACGACGACTTGGCGATCATCGCCGGCCCCGACCACGCCAGCACCGCCCGCGACCGCCGCGACGGCTTCGTCGACACTCTGAAGGAAGCGTCGGCGCCACTGCCGCCCGAGCGGATCATGCGGTCGAGCTTCGACGTTGCCGGGGGTGTGGAGGCCGCGCGTGCGCTGCTGGACCGCCCCGACCGTCCCCGCGCGATCTTCGCGGTCAGCGACACCATCGCCATCGGCATCCTCGGTGTCGCCCGCGACCTCGGTCTGTCCATCCCGGACGATCTCGCCGTGGTCGGCTACAACGACATCCCCGTCGTGGCGCAGCTGCCGGTTCCGCTCACCACCGTGCGATCGCCCGCGCACGATATCGGGGTGACGGCCATCGAGCGGCTCCTCGAACTCGTGCGAAACGGAGAAACGGAATCGACGCGACTTCCCGTCGAACTCGTGGTGCGCGCCTCGAGCTGAGCGATCTCACCCGTTACCGCGGCCACTGTTCCCGTTGCCGGTGTTCCCGTTCCCATTGCCGTTGTTGCCGTTGTGGTTCCCGTTGTTCCCCTGCGAGTTTCCGTTACCGTTGTTGTTGCCGGGTCCGCTGTTTCCGCGGGACTCGGGTTCGGACCTCGTGGGCCCGGCATCCGCAGGCGGTGCGACGGGAGCGGTCTCCGGAGCGGGCACGACGGGCGGAACCACGGCGGTCTCGTCCGCTGTGCGCGCCGGGGCGACCGTGGATTCGGGGGTCGCAGGAAGCTCGGTGGTTGCCGGTACCCGCTCGGGCGTCGATGCGGACATGCCCGGCGTCCGCGTCTCCGGTGTGGCCGCCGGCGGGGAAGCGCCCCGCCCGAATCCGAGTGCGAGACCGCCCACGGCGAGCGCCCCGACCAGCGTCAGACCCGCTGCGACGAGAACTCCACGGGACCGGTCCGTGCCTGCAGTGGTCGTCGGTCCGCCGATCTCACTCGCCGGCAGGAAGGCTGTCGCAGCGCGGTTTCCGTCGGAATTCTGCAATGCCGCGAGCATCTCGTGCGCACTGCGGAACCGGTCGGAAGGCTCTCGTGCCATGGCCCGTTCGATCACTGCGACGAACCCCGGATGGGCGTCCGGGCGGAGATCGGCGAGTGGCCGTGGACGGTCGTGCGTGATGGCCCGTGCCAGCGCGAGGATGTTGTCCTCGGCGAACGGCCTCCGCCCGCAAAGGGACTCGTAGCCGACGACCCCGACCGCGTACAGATCGTCCGTCACGGACGCGGGGTGTCCGGTGATGCGGTCCGGGCTCAGATAGGCGACGGTCCCCACGAGTTCACCGGTGTGGGTGAGGTCGTCGCCGACGCTCTTCGCGATACCGAAGTCGGCGACCTTGATCTCGCCGTTCTCTGTGATGAGCACGTTCGCCGGCTTGATGTCCCGGTGGAGGATCCCCGCACCGTGCGCGGCGACGAGCGCCTCGAGAATTCCGGCGAGCACCGTGCGCACCCGATCGGCGGGTAGGGGTCCGCGGGTGATGTCGTCGGCGAGGGTCCGCCCGGAGAGCCGTTCCATAACGATGTAAGGACGTCCGTCGTGTTCACCCGTGTCGTACACGGCGACGATGCGAGGGTGGTTCAGGGCCGCGGCGGCCCGGGCCTCGACTTCGAAACGACGTCGTACGTCCGGTCTGCTGCAGACCTCCCGTCCGAGCAGTTTGACGGCGACGGGCCGGTGGAGGCGGGTGTCCCAACCGTCGTGGATCTCGCCGCTGCCGCCCACGCCGAGCAGACCGCTCAGCTCGTAGCGGCCGTCGAGAACTTTGTGGACGGTCACAGGTCGACGGTAGCCGTTCGAAGGGGGGAGTAAACAAAATGCGCTGGTGGGAGGATGTGTGCCCGAGCTTCATCCGTGATCTTCACCCGGTGCTCGTAACGCGTTTGTAATTCGTGCCGATCTCATGCCCGGGAGAACCACGCTGCCGGAGGGTCTGGATGAAGACGATTGTGCGAGCCGGGATCGTCGCCGGCATGGCAGCTGCATCGATGGTGTGGCCGGTGTCCGCGATGAGCGACCCGGGTAGCGAGCAGGGCATCCGATACGTCGCGCTCGGTGACTCGCGTGCCGCCGGACCCTACCTCGACGCAGCGGCGATGCTCAGCGGATGTGCCCGCGCGGATGCGGGATATCCGAACCTCGTCGCGGGTTCGCTTCAGACCGTCAGCTTCGTCAACGTCGCGTGTTCGGGTGCACGCACCGAGCACATCACGTCCGTCCCGCAGCAGACGTCGACCGGATCGGTCCCGCCGCAGATCGATTCGCTCCCTCCGGACACGAATCTCGTCACGCTGAGCATCGGCGGCAACGATGTCGGCTGGGCGGGGCTCGTCTCGGCCTGTTACACCGAGCTTCCGGGCGGCGATGCGCACTGCCGCACCGATCCGGGCACCACGTCGCGCATGGACACCGCCCTGAGTGCACTCGGACCGAAGCTCACCGCGACACTCACCGCCGTCCAGCAACGCGCACCGCGCGCACGGGTTTTGCTGGTCGGGCACGGCGGTGTTTTCGGCAACCGGGGTTGCTGGCCCAACATCCCCACCAGCGATGCCGACGCCTCCTTCGTGACGAACTTTTTCGTGCGGATGAACCGAGTACTCGCCCGCTCCGCCGGCGAGGCCGGTGCCGAGTTCGTCGACGTCATGGCCGGATCGGAAGGGCACGATGCGTGTGCGCCCTCCGAGCAGCGCTTCTACGAGGGACGGCAGTCGCTGTCGCTGGCGAAGGCACTGCACCCCACCGCTGCGGGGATGCGGCACATGGCGCAGCGGGTGACGAACGTTTGGTACCAGCGAGGCTAGGAACCGACGACCAGCGACGTTTCGTTCGCGACACTCGCCGGACACGACAGCGAAAAAGTGGAATGCTGCACTCCACTGCGTGCTCACATCCGTCGAACCGGTCCTGCGCGGGAGGCCTCGATGACGATCTACCGACAACAGCTCGGCGGAACCGGTTACGTCTTCGACGGCCTCGTCGATCTGCTCGGCAAAGCATCCCCGCGCCGCTCGGGTGATGAGCTCGCCGGATGCGCTGCCACCTCGGACGCAGAACGCGCCGCGGCACAGCTGGCCCTCGCCGACCTCCCGCTGACCACCTTCCTCACCGAGGCAGTCGTCCCGTACGAGACCGACGAGGTCACCAGGCTGATCGTCGACACCCACGACGCGACGGCCTTCGCGCCGGTCTCGCACATGACCGTCGGGGAACTGCGCGACCACCTCCTGGAGGTCGCGGCCCGACCGGACTCCGCCGACGTGCTCGCGGCACTCGCGCCGGGACTCACCCCGGAGACGGTCGCGGCGACCAGCAAGATCATGCGCAATCAAGACCTCATCGCGGTCTCCCGCGCTGCGACGGCGACCAGCGCGTTCCGCACGACCATCGGATTGCCCGGGCGGCTCGCGACGCGCCTGCAACCGAACCATCCCGTCGACGACCCGCGTGGGGTCGCCGCGTCCGTCCTCGACGGCCTGCTGATGGGATGCGGCGACGCGGTCGTCGGCATCAATCCGGCGAGCGACTCGCCGCACGCCGTGTCCGACCTGCTGCACCTGCTCGACGAGATCCGGCAGCGATTCGAGATCCCCACCCAGTCGTGCGTGCTCACCCACGTCACCACCACGATCGATCTGATCGAGAAGGACGCACCCGTCGACCTGGTGTTCCAGTCCGTTGCCGGCACCGAGGGCGCCAACCGCAGCTTCGGTGTGGACCTCGCAGTGCTGCGGGAGGGCAACGAGGCCGGCAGGTCGCTGCGACGGGGGACCGTCGGCAACAACGTCATGTACTTCGAGACCGGGCAGGGTTCGGCGTTGTCGTCGGGAACCCATTTCGGAACCGGTGGCAGGCCGGTGGATCAGCAGACCCTCGAAGCGCGCGCGTATGCCGTTGCGCGCGAGTTCGAACCGCTGCTCGTCAACACCGTCGTCGGGTTCATCGGACCGGAATACCTGTACGACGGCAAACAGATCATCCGCGCGGGTCTCGAAGACCAGTTCTGCGGCAAACTCCTCGGCCTGCCTATGGGTGTGGACGTCTGCTACACCAATCATGCCGAGGCCGATCAGGACGACATGGACACCCTGCTGACCCTGTTGGCCGTTGCCGGAACAGCATTCGTCATCACAGTGCCGGGTGCCGACGACGTGATGCTCGGCTATCAATCGCTGTCGTTCCACGACGCGCTGTACGTGCGGGAGGCCGCCGACCTGCGGCCGGCACCGGAGTTCGAGGACTGGCTACGCAGGCAGGGTATGGCGGACGATATCGGTCGCATCCTGCCGGTGGACGTCGGCACGTCCCCTCTGCGCGCACTCGGAGGTGCCTTGTGAGCGACCTGTGGGACGAATTGCGCCGGAACACCCAGGCACGGATCGGCCTGGGACGCACCGGGAACAGCATCCCGACGCGCCGTCATCTGGAATTCGTGGCGGCCCATGCCGAGGCGCGCGACGCCGTGCACGTCCCGCTCGATGTGCATTCCTTGGCTCAGCGGGTTCGTGATCTCGGGCTCGGTGAGCCATTGATCGTGGAAAGCGCAGCAGGAGATCGCAGTACGTATCTGCGTCGCCCCGACCTCGGCCGGCAGCTCGCCGAGGGGACCACGCTGCCGCGAACAGAGGCCGATCTCGGTATCGCGCTGTGCGACGGGTTGTCGTCCACCGCTCTCGACGCCCACGGACCCGATCTGCTCGCGGCGATCGTCGCTGCCCTGCCCGGGTTGACCGTGGCGTCACCGGTGATCGCGACGCAGGCCCGCGTCGCGCTGGGCGACCATATCGGTGAGCGGCTCGGCGTCACGACGATGCTCGTGATCATCGGCGAACGGCCCGGCCTGTCGGTGGCCGACAGTGTCGGCGTGTACCTGACGCACCACCCGACGCCGGGACGCAGTGACGCCGAACGCAACTGCGTGTCGAACATCCACCCGCCCGGCGGGATGACCTACGAGCACGCGGCGCGCGTCGTCGCGGCCCTCGTGAACGGGGCGCGGCAGTTGGGGGCGTCGGGGGTCGCGTTGAAGGACACCTCGCGGGATCCCGTACTCACCGAGCCGGCAGCGGAGCGCGAAATGGTCAGCAGAGCGCGTAATAGCGCGCACCTATGACCACTTCGCGCTCTGCTGCCCTCGGTCGAGGGCGGAGGATTGCGCCGTTGTGTGCAGATTGCCAGGGTAGATCTCACTCGT